>CALVSV010000078.1 GCA_944359595.1 uncultured Bacilli bacterium | reverse complement strand
ATATCACTTGGTAGTTTTGCAAGTTTTGCAACATGTATACCATAACTTTTATCTATCGCACCAGACTTAATTTTATGTAAAAATGTTACCTCTCCATCTTTTTCTATAGTTTCAACATGAACATTTTTAAGTCCAGTAACATTTTTTTCTAGTGCAGTTAATTCATGATAGTGTGTTGAAAACATAGTTTTAGCTCCAATATTATTACAAATATATTCTAATATAGCTTGTGCTAAACTCATTCCATCATATGTTGCAGTACCACGTCCTAACTCATCGAATAATATAATACTATTTTTAGTAGCATTGCTAATCGCTGTGTTAGCTTCTTTCATTTCTACCATAAATGTTGATTCACCACTAACAAGATCATCACTTGCTCCAATTCTTGTATAAATACTGTCAAATATTTTAAAGCTTGCTTCACTTGCTGGGACAAAACATCCTATTTGAGCCATTATTATTGTAATAGCAAATTGTCTCATATAAGTAGATTTACCGCTCATATTTGGTCCTGTAATTAAAAGAGTGTTAACACCATTTTTCATAATAATATCGTTACTTACATATTCCCCTTCCATTACTTTTTCTATAACTGGATGTCTATTATTTTTTATAATAACATCGTTATTATCTACTATATTAGGTCTTATTAATTTATTTTCTTCTACAACAACTGTAAACGAAAGAAGTACATCAACTTCTGCAATAACCTTAGCTATTTTTTGCAATTTATGAATATATTTTTGTATTTCATTTCTAATACTAACAAATAAATTATATTCTAATTCTATTATTTTTTCTTCTGCATTCAACACAATTGCTTCTTTTTCTTTTAATTCTTGAGTTACATATCTCTCTCCAGTTGATAATGTTTGTTTTCTAATATATCCATATTCTTCTTTTACATCTTTAATACTACTATTACTTACTTCTATATAATAACCAAACACTTTATTATATCCTACTTTTAAATTTTTAATACCCGTTCTTATTTTTTCTTTAGCCTCTAATGAAGCAATAAAATTTTTACCATTACCCCTAATACTTTTTAATTCATCTAATTCACTGTTATATCCTTCTTTAATCAAATATCCTTCTTTTAGTGATACTGGAGGATTATCATATAAACTAATATCAAGTAAATTATATAATTCATCTAATGTATCTATAGTATCATAATAATTAATATCTTCTAAATATTTTTTTATTTCTGGTAAAACCTTTATACTATCTCTTAAATTTATTAAATCTCTTCCATTCGCACTACCATAAGCAATGCGTGCTGTAAGTCGCTCTATATCATATACTTTATCTAATAAATTTCTAAGTTCTTCTTTTATTATAAATTCAACTAAAAATTTATCTATAACATCATATCTTTTTTCAATTTCTTCTTTATTTGTAGATGGATAACTAATCCATTTCTTAAGTAATCTAGCACCACTCGCTGTTTTTGTTTTATCTAAATACCATAATAATGAATAATTTCTTTGTTTCAGTCTTAATGTTTCCAATAACTCTAAATTTCTTTTAGTATGAATATCCATTTTCAAATAATCATCACGTTTTATAACAACTAATTGCATATGATTTAAATTTCTTTTTTGAGTTTCAATTAAATAACTTAGTAAATATTTAGAAGTAGTAATATGCCTTATATCACTTAAATTATCAAACAAATAATTATAATTATTATCTTCTATAATATTTTTGTAGAAACTCAACTGTAAATGATATTGATTTTTCAATATACTAACAATTATTTTATCAATATTTTCATTCAACACAATTTCATTAACACCTAAATTTAATAATTCATTAACTAATTTTAATTTATCATGTTCTATTAAATATACATTAAATTCACCAGTTGACATATCTGCATAACTAATACCATATGCATGATTAAAATCATATATACTTGCTATATAATTATTTTCATTTTCATCAAGTAATTCATCATTTATAAGAGTTCCCTTAGATATTATTTGAACTAATTCTCTTTTAACTATTCCCTTAGTTTTTCTTGGATCTTCAACTTGTTCACAAATACCAACTTTATATCCCTTTTCTATCAACTTTTCTATATATATATTTACTGAATGATAAGGTACACCACACATAGGTATTCTTTCTTCTAATCCAGCGTTTTTACCTGTTAAAGTAAGCTCCAACTCTTTAGATATGTTTATAGCATCTTCAAAGAACAATTCGTAAAAGTCGCCCAATCTAAAAAATATTATAATATCTTCGTTTGCCTCTTTTATCTCTAAATATTGTAACATCATAGGACTTATTTTCGTTCTATCCACTTCACTTCTAAGCATACTAACATCCTCCAAAATTCATATATATTGTAACAAATTATACTTTTAAAGTCTATTAATTAATAAATTATAAAGAAAAAAATATATAAAAATTTATATATTTTGTATTTGATATGGATTATCAATAGTGACGTCTCCTATTTCGTATAAAACATCTGCTTTAATATTTATAACTGGAACTACATTAGTGTTTTCATGGACATATAAATAGTAATGAGTAAATCCAGCATTTCCAATATACCATACCATAGAATCAGAATGATAAAAAGATGGACTAAATAAGGAAAATCGTGGCGCTATTCCAAATAAATAATAATTGGTATTGTGATTAAACCATTTTGCTCCTGCAAAAGTTGCTTCATCTGCGGTTAAAAGTCCTATTTTTAAATTATATTCACCACCATATACTTGTTCTGTATCAGGACAAGTAAAAATCGGTTTATAAATATATCTAAGTCTATTTGAAGAATAATTAGTACCACCTTCTGCGGTTGATATACTAGTTATGGATGAATCATTACAAAATCTAGTATTAGCTAATATATTATCATATTTACTTAAATTATTATCATACCAATTATCTAAAAATAATTTTATATCACTTTCCTTTTCTTCACTCATCTCATCAAATATAGTTTCTCCTCTTACTTTAAATGCATAGTAAGTAATAGTGGCTTTATTTTCTCCTTCTTTTACTACACTTCCAACATTAGTAACATAATATATAGTATAACCTTTATCTTTAAGACCTTTTATCATATATTTATTTATACATAAAGATTGATTATCAATACATTCTTGTAAGGTATGTTCCTCTGAATTATTTAAAATATAATCACCAGTTGAAGTATCAAATGTATATGAAGAAGCATATGTATATTTATTATTAAGATCATAATTATATGTAAAACTTTTATCTAACATACCAACATCTTTAAATCTAACATGTTCTTTATAAGTAAATCCAGAATATTCTTCTGACTTGCTGTTTGTATTATACTTTGTATTTCCAATAGAACCATTCGCAATAAGTCTTATAGTGCCATCTCCGTTTACTCTGACTATCCTCCATAGCATATCATCATCTGCATCGTGCCCATCTACTTTATATATTGAGTTTATACATTCATCAGCTGATATATATTTATATTTTGAAAAATCAGTATTACAAGCATCTATTGCTTTTTCCTCGCTATTAAAAGACTCTGGGAAATCTGCCTTATTTACACCTAAAATCCAATAATGCTGTGTCGTGCCATATTTCAAGTCACCAATTTTTACATAGTTATCTTTAACATCCCCTCTAAAATAATATGTATACCCATCACTATCTTCACCTCTTATTAATCCTTCATCTGTTGTCGCAACTTTACTAAAATCTGGAGTAT
>CALVSV010000077.1 GCA_944359595.1 uncultured Bacilli bacterium | reverse complement strand
GTGGTGTAGCGGTTAACATACCTGCCTGTCACGCAGTAGATCGCGGGTTCAATTCCCGTCGGAACCGCCATTTTTTTGGCTCTATAGCTCAGTCGGTAGAGCAAAGGACTGAAAATCCTTGTGTCGCTGGTTCGATTCCAGCTGGAGCCACCATTTATTATTTTAAAAACTAGCAGTAGCATGCGCTCGTAGCTCAGCTGGATAGAGTGTTTGGCTACGAACCAAAAGGTCAGGGGTTCGAATCCCTTCGAGCGCACCATTATCGGGAAGTGGCTCAACTTGGTAGAGCACCTGGTTTGGGACCAGGTGGTTGCAGGTTCAAATCCTGTCTTCCCGACCATTTGATATATAACCCCTTAGGGGGTTTTTTATTATATACGGAGGTTAATTATGGAGGCACAAATTGAAATACCTAATGATACTATTATAAAATTAATGCATTATTTTTTGACCATTAAAAAATATAACCCTATTATTTTACAAGGATTAAAAGATGAATTGTGGTTAGAAAATATGGACGAAGACTATAAGATTATTAGAATAGTTAGTAAACATATACACAATAAAGAACAATATGAATACGATAAAAATAGATTACATTTTATATTGAAACAAATAAAGAGAAAAACTTTTTCTTTTAAATTAAAAACTTTAACAATATATACAGATATTAATGATAATGTTGATCTATATAGTGATAAAGATTTAGATTTTATTAAATTTGATTATAATGATAATATTAAAAATAATCCAATAATAAATAAATATTTTGTTGATATAGATAAATCGTTGAATAAAAAAGAAGAAGGAATAGAATTATTGAAAATTATTGGTGATGATATAACAAAATCTAATATTAAAAAGAATGAAGAAGTAAAAAGTATATTTAGAAATATTAAACCTAGAATGACTGATGCCTTAATAATAATAAATATATTAATATTTATAATTCAGTTAATATTAGGCAATGATTTTATAATAACACATTTAGGATTACATCCTTTCTATGTTTTAGAACATCATCAATTCTATAGATTAATAACTAGTATGTTTTTACATGCTAATATAATACACATATTATTTAATATGTATGCATTATATATTATTGGACCACAAATCGAAAATTTTTATGGTAGAGTAAAGTTTGGAATAATATATTTAGTTAGTGGGATTTTTGGTTCATTATTTTCTATATTATTTACACAATCATGGAGTGTAGGGGCTAGTGGTGCAATATTTGGATTGTTAGGAGCTATATTATATTTTGGATATCACTATAGAATATATTTAGGTGATGTTATAAAATCTCAAATTATACCAGTTATTATAATTAATTTATTGATAGGTTTTATGTCTACTGGAATAGATAATGCTGCGCATATTGGAGGATTACTTGGTGGAATTTGTGCATCTATGATTGTTGGTATAAACAAAAATAATGATAAGACGTCAAGAATTAATGAAATTATTATATCTTTAATATTTATAGCGTTTATTTTATATATGGTATTTTTTAGATGAAAAATAAATATTTTGAAGATCCGTTTATAAAAAATATTCCATCGATAGATCTACATGGATACGATAGGGATAGTGCTAGAGTGGCTGTACTAGACTTTATAAACGATAATTTAAAGCTTAAAAATAAAGAAATAGTTATAATTCATGGTATAGGTAAAGATATTATTAGAAAAGAAATATATAGTACTTTACAAAAACATAAGTTTGTGTTAGAATATAAAACAACTTACTTTAACAGGGGGCAAACTATTGTTAAATTAAAGTAGATTAGTATAATTTGACAAAATACTAAAAAATTGATATAATTAGAGTGTAATTTAAACAGAGGGGGAATTAATATGTATGAAGAAAATAATAAGGGATCATTCATAAAAGATCTAATCATTAAATTATTGTACTTTTTCTTATTCCTATTCTTATTTATGTGGTTATATCCAGCGCCAAAAGTGGATCTTGATGAAATAGAAGCAACAATAGATGAAAAAGCATTAGATCCATTATACAAGAGAATATTTAACGAAAATATTGATACTATGAAAGATGCTGGTAGATCATACTTTACTACTAGTAGATTACCTAACAAAACGGGAGATAAGGTACGTATCACATTAAAAGAAATGTTAGAAAAGAAATTGTTATTAGAATTTACTGATGAAGAAGGAAATACTTGTGACGCTAATGAATCATATATAGAAGTAACTAAAACAAATGATTCAGAATATAACATGAAAGTATATTTATCATGTAATAACAAAAAAGATTATGTTAATGAAATTATTGGATGTACTGATGTTTGTCCTAGTGGGGTATGTAATATAACAAACACTACTACAACAAATAGTGGTACAAGTACAAATAAAGGTACTACATCATCAAAAAACACTACAACTTATTTACCTGGTAAAAATACTACTACAACAGTTTATGTTCCAAGTAACAATACTACACAAACTAATAATACAAAATATGTAACTGTTACATTTGATTCTAAAGGTGGTACAAGTGTTAATCCACAAGTAATGAAAGCTGGAGAAACAGCTTATTCACCAGTAACAACAAAAGAAGGTTATGCGTTTAAATGTTGGTCTACATCAAGTAATGATTCATCTTGTAGTAATAGATACAACTTTAATACACCAGTATATAGTGATAAAACATTATATGCACAATGGGATAAAAATTATAATGTAGAATATGAATATGTTAAAACTGTTTGGGAACCAAGTAATACATGGACAACACAAGTAAAAACTGGTAGTGATGTAAGAGTAATTGATACAAAATATGATAGTGATACTTCAAAAAATAAAAAAAGTTACACATATAGAACTATGAGCTGGTATACTGGTGGAGATGTTCCATATAGTTATGAATTATATTTAAATAATATACCATATGATGCAACTAACGTAAGAATTACATCATATAATAGATTCTCGTCAACATCTGAAAGAAGAAATTATATGAATAATAGATACTCATGTACTATACAAATAGTTGGTTCAGGATGTCCATCACCTTATGATGATGCAATTATACAAAATAATAATATATTAAATACACCTGTCGGAAACTTTACGGGTACAGTATCTAATCCAAGTAGATCTGGTGGTAAATGGAGAGTTACAGTTAGAGTAAATCCATATGATTATAACTATCAAGATTATACAGCTCCAATTAAATTCAGTGTATCTTGGAATGAGTCAAACTATAATAGTGTAGTTAAATATAAATATTCATATAAGAAAACATACACTAGATATTCTACTTCACGTAATGATACTTCATTATTAAATGATGGATATGTATTTACTGGTAGAACAAAATAGGATACAATGTATCCTATTTTTATTTTAAAAAATAAGATTTAAGTAAAATTAGAATTATAAATATGGTTGCAGATAATTAGTAGCTATGGTATAATTAACGTAGGAGATGATAATATGTCAGGACACAGCAAATGGTCAACAATTAAACACAAAAAAGGTGCGGCTGATCAAGCTAGAAGTAAAGTATTTCAAAAATTAGCAAAAGAAATATTAGTAGCCGCAAAATCAGGAGATCCAAATCCAGATAATAATCCATCACTTAGAATGGTAGTTGAAAAAGCAAGATCACAAAACATGCCTAAAGATAACATTCAAAAAGCTATTGATAAAGCAAAAGGTACTGGTAGTACTGACAATTATGAAGCAATACGATATGAAGGATATGGGCCAGGTGGAATTGCATTTATAGTAGATTGTCTTACAGATAATAAAAATAGAACTGCTTCAAATGTACGTGCTGCATTTACTAAAAGAGGTGGCAATCTTGGTACTAGTGGAAGTGTTTCTTATATGTTTAAAAGAAGGGGATTAATAGTTATTCCATCTACATATGACGAAGACGAAATTATGATGACATCACTTGATAATGGTGCGTTAGATTTTGTAAAAGAAGATGATGTCTTTACTATAATTTCTGAACCAGAAGATTTTATAAAACTTAAAGAAGCGCTGATAAATAATGGAGTAGAAGATTTTATTACTAGTGAAGTTACATTTATAGCTGATAATTTAATTGAATTGGACGAGGATACAAAAGAAAAAGTTGAAAAATTAATTGATACACTTGAAGATGATGATGATGTACAAAATATATATCATAATATGGCTTAAATATTATCATTATTATAGAATAGAGGTATTTTATGAGAAATAATAAAGGACAAGCTCTTGTTGAATATGTTTTAATAATAACATTAATAACTGTGATTACTATTGCAGGGGTAAAATTTTTTGGTGGATATTTAAAAGACGCTTTAACAAAGACTTCATGTTCAATTATGAATCAGGAATATGTCGAAGGTAAAAAGCCGGGTGAAGGGACTTGTAAAGATGTAGAAGCTGCATCATTATTTGAATAAATGAACGGAGGAATATTATGGACTTAAAAGATAAAATTAACGAAGATTTAAAAAAAGCAATGAAAAGTAAAGATAAAGAAACATTATCTGTACTTAGAATGATAAAAGCAGATATGCAACTAAAAAGAATAGATAAGAAAGAAGAACTTGATGATAACGATATAATTACAATTATATCTAAGCAAATAAAATCTAGAAAAGATGCAAATAATGAATTTGAAAAGGGTGGAAGAACAGATTTAATAGATAAAAACAATAATGAAATATCAATATTAAATAGATATATGCCTGAACAAATGGACAGTGATGAAATTACAAAAATTATAGATGAAAAAATAAAAGAGTATTGCGCAACAGATATATCAGATATGGGTAATTTAATGAAAATATTAAAACCAATATTTTTAGGAAAAGCTGATATGAGTACTGTTAGTGAAATATTAAGAGATAAATTAAAATAATATGAATGGTATAATATTAATAGATAAAGAAAAAGGTATAACTAGTAGAGATGTAGTTAATAAAATATCAAAAATATTAAATATAAAAAAAATAGGACACACTGGTACGCTTGATCCAATCGCAACAGGTGTTCTAGTTTTATGTGTAGGCAAATATACAAAACTTGTGGATATAATTACATCCTATGAAAAGCAATATTATGCAAGCGCAATACTTGGTATAGAAACAGATACATTAGATACTACAGGAAAAATTATATATGAAAATAAAAAAATAGTATCATATGAAGAATTAGAACAAGCTTTAAATAATATGGTTGGTACATATAATCAAGAAGTACCAAAATATAGTGCGGTAAAAATAAATGGTAAAAAAATGTATGAATATGCAAGAAATAATGAAGATATAGAACTACCTAAAAGAAAAGTTACAATAAAAAGTATTAAATTAGATAAATATAATATAATAGATAATAAAGTACATTTTTCATTTTATGTTACAGTATCTAAAGGAACATATATAAGAAGTTTAATTAAAGATATAGCTAAATATGTAAATACTGTTGGAGTTATGAGTGATCTTAGAAGAATAAAACAAGGCTGTTTCGATATTAAAGATTGTAATACTATCAAAGAAATAGAAAATAATAATTTTAATTTGTTAAAGATTAATGATGTATTTGATTATAAAATAGTAGAAATTGACGATGAGCTCGATAAAAAAGTAAGTAATGGATGTAAAATATTCAATAAATATAATGAAGAATATATATTATTTAGTAAGAATAACCTTATTATTTCCTTATATAAAAATGAAGGAAAATATTTAAAACCATATAAAATGAATTTGGATGGTGATTAAATGAAAAAAATCAATATTGTTTGATTGTTTTTATGACGCTTGTATCTATTATTTCTTTATTTATTAACAATTCTATATTAAGTATAGATAAGATTTTAGTTCATATATTAATTTTACCAATCATTATAAATAAATATACTAAATTTAAAATGAATAATAAATTGTTGTTTATATTATCTTTTGCTATGTTAGTTGCTTCTCTTTGGGAATTCTTTGAATACTTTAGTGATTTAATATTTCATGGAGAAGCACAAAGAGTTGATAAAATAGGTATAAATGATACTATGCAAGATATGTTGGTCGCTTTTATGGGTTCAATACTGTATATAATTTTTAGTTTTAAAAGAATCAAAAATATATAGTAAAATATTTTAAATATGATAAAATATAGTTAGTAAAGATTGTTTTAAGGAGGGATACAGCATGAATAAAAAAATTGTTGTTCTTGGTGGTGGCACTGGTTTATCAACAATATTAAAGGGATTAAAACAATTTCCAGTAGATATAACTGCTATAGTTTCTGTAAGTGATGATGGTGCATCTACAGGGAGATTACGAGAAGAATTTGGTATTCCGGCAATTGGCGATTTAAGAAATGTGATGGTTAGTTTATCTGAAACAGATAAAACATTAGAAAAATTACTACAATATAGATTTAAAACAACTAGTGATTTAAATGGACATGCAGTAGGAAACCTATTATTGACAGCTATGTTGGATATAAGTGGTAATTTAGTTGATGCACTTTCTTCGTTTTCTAAAATATTAAACATTAAAGGTAAAGTTTTGCCATTTACAGAAGATGTTACAACTTTGATTGCAAAAACAAAAGATGGAGAAATATTAGAAGGTGAATCATCAATTACTAAAGCTGGTAAACAAATTGATAAAATATATTATAAGCAAAAGCCAAAAGTAGTACCTGAAGTCTTGAAAGCTATTAAAAACTGTGATTTAATTGTATTTTCAACGGGTAGTTTATATACAAGTATTCTACCTAATATTATAGTAGAAGAAGTTAGAGATGCAATTATAAAAAGTAAAGCAAAAAAATTATATGTATGTAATATTATGACAGAGCATGGTGAAACTGATGGATTTAAGGTATCTGATTATATTAAAGTACTTAATAAATATGTAAATAACAACTTTTTAGATGCTGTTATAGTAAATAATAAATATATTGATATTGATATTCAAGAAAGATATAAAAAGCTTGAAAAAAGTGAACCTGTTCGAATTGATGAATCTGAATTAAGAAAATTTAATATAAAAGTTATAGCAGATGATTTAGTAAGCATTAATAAAAATATGCAAGTAAGACATGATTCACTTAAGACTGCTTTCCAAATTTTTGCATATCTAATTAAGGATAAGTAATGTCGTTTACTAAAGATATAAAAAACGAAATATCAATATCAAAAAGAGCTAAAACAGAATTTATCGCAGAAATATCAGCTTTTGTATTAAATAATAATATTGATGGTGATAATTTTATAATATCTACAGAAAATATTAATGTAGCTAAACGTTATCATATGTTAATAAAAGAAATATATAATGTAATACCTAAAATTACTATACGTAGAAAATATAATTTTAATAAAAATAATTTTTATATATTAGAATATATAAATAAGAGGGATATATTACTAGATCTTGGTATATATAATAAAAATATACCAGATGATTACATAATTGATAATGTTGAAGAAAAGAGAGCATATATAGCTGGTTGCTTTATGGCTTGTGGGAGTGTAAACGATCCTAAAACTAGTAGATATCATTTAGAATTTTTAATAAAAAATAAAGATAATGCATACTTTTTTTGTAAGCTACTTAATAGTTTTGATTTAAATTGTAAGGTAATTTCTAGAACTAAACATTATATGGTGTATGCAAAAGAATCAGAAAGAATTGCAGACTTTTTAAGAATAATTAAAGCATATAACTCTGTTATGTATTTTGAGGATATTAGAATATATAGAGATCATGTTAATATGACTAATAGACTTAATAATTGTGAACAAGCTAATGTTGAAAAAACAATAAATACAGCAAATAAACAATTAAAATATATTAAAGTTATCGAAGAGAAGGATGCCGTTAATCTATTAGATGATAAAACAATAGAAGTAATACAATATAGAAAAAAATATCCCGAATCATCTTTAGTAGAACTTGCACAAATAATGAGTTTAGAAACTGATAATAAAATCACTAAATCTGGTTTAAATCATAAATTTAGAAAGATAAAAGAACTTGCAATAAAACTTGATGGGAGATGTAAAGATGTATAATTTATATATAGATTTTGATGGAGTTATATTAAATACTATTGAGGTTTCTTATAACGAATTAAAAAACAATAACATATCATTAAAAGATGATGAAAAATGCATGGAATATTATAAAAATTTAAATTGGAAAGAATTCTTAAAAAAATGTAAACCAATAAATCATTCTATAGAAAGTATACAAAATATTATAGATACTAATAAATTTAATGTAAATATTTTATCACATGTAACTAGTCTAGATGAAGCTGTAGCTAAAATCGAATATATTAGAAAATATTTTAAAGATATCACTTTTATACCTGTACCTAAAACAATTAGTAAAACTAAAATGGTACATGTTGAAAACACTATACTTATAGATGATTATAGTGGTAATTTAAAAGATTGGGAAAAAAATAAAGGTGTAGGTGTGAGATTTAATACAGAATTAGAGTCTAATGGTTTTATTACTATTGATAGGTTAGATAGTATTATTTATGTAATAGATAGTTTAAAAAATATTGTTGAAAATAGTTATACATAGAGGTGATGAATATATGAAAAAGAAAACATTTATTATTTTTATAATTATAGTTATTGTTGCATGTATATTTATATTTAATAAAAAAGATAGTAAGATGATTGATCTAAGTAATATGAATATTAGTGAAATTAAGAAGTTTGCAAAAGAAAATGAATTAGATTTAAAACTTAAGTATGAACATAATAAAAAAATAGAAAAAGATAAAGTTATATCACAAAGTATAAAAAAAGATAATATACTAAATAAGAACGATAAACTAGAAGTTATAATATCTAAAGGAAAAATAAGTAATGAAGAATATATGAAAGCAAATATAAATGAATTAGGTGAAGTGCCTATCATGATGTATCATGGTATAGAAAATGTTGAAAACAGCTATACTGGTGGTAACGTTGACAAAGATGGTTATAATAGAACGTCTCAAGCTTTTAGAGATGATTTAGAATTTTTCTATAATGAAGGATATAGAATGATTAGACTATATGATTATGTTAATGGAAATATAGATACTGAATTTGGTAAAAGTCCTATTATATTAACATTTGATGATGGCAATAAGAATAATTTTAATGTTACTGGTAAAGATAGTGAAGGGAATTTAATAATAGATCCTAATTGCGCTGTTGGTATATTAGAAGAATTTAAGAAAAAACATAAAGATTATAATGTTACTGCAACATTCTTCTTAATGGATAATCTATTCAATCAAGATGAATATGATGAAGAAAAAATAAAATGGTTAATTGATAATGGATATGATATTGGTAATCACACTAAAAATCATTTAAATTTTTCTACTGCAACAACAGAAAAAACAAACGAAGAAATAGGGTATATGTATGAAAAATTAGATGGTATTATACCTGGTAAATATGTAAATATTATAGCGCTGCCTTATGGAAGTCCTGGGGTTAAAACACATAAAAATTTTCCATATATATTAAATTCAACATATAATGGAAAACAATATGAAACTATAGCGACACTTAGAGTAGGGTGGATGCCAGAATTATCACCATTTGATAAAAATTTTGACAAAACATTTTTAAAAAGAGTAAGAGCCTATGATAATAACGGAAAAGATTTTGATATAGAATATACTTTTAATTATTTAAAAGATACAAGATATATATCAGACGGAGATAAAGATAGTATTGTTATTCCAAAAAGTGAAGAACAAAACTTAAATGATACAAATAAAGAAATAATAGCATATTAATTACTTAAAAATATTTTAACTGTATCTCCTTCATGAATACTAGTTTTTGCACTAGGTGATTGAGCTATAACTGTATTACCAGTTCCAGAATATTCAATTTTAAAATTTTTAAGAAGTTTAATAGCTTCTTTTTTTGTTTTTCCGACAACATTAGGAACAATATATTTTTTTATATCTGTATAATTATATGTTCTGTTAATACCACCTTTTTGTTCTTCTATATCAAGTATATCTATAGCGTCATTAAGTATTTTTTTTGCTACTGGAGCAGCTACTCATGCCCTCAAAAGTGAAAAAAATTATTACAATAAAGATCTTATTTTATATACTATTTCTATGTTTTTTTCATTATCTATTATAATTTTATCAATTATAGATGATATGAGTTGAATAGATGGATTTTCTAATTTTAAAAATTCTTTTATAAATTTTTTATATTTATATTTTACATCAATATTTTTGTTTTTTAATTGATTTAACTTTTTATTTATTTCTGCTAGTTCAACTTTATTATTTTTATTATTTTCTAAAAGTGTATTATAAGCATTTAAAAACATATCATTACTTACTACTTTAGTAATCTTGTCCATATAAATATTATTTATTCTAGTATTAATTAAGTTAATTTCGTTTTCAAGTTTTTCCTTTTTTTTTTGTAATTCTAAAATTAATTTAGATGACTTATCATTATTTTTTAATATATTTTCTAAATCGTCAATCTTTAAATATTTTTTGCATATATTTTTGATATTCCCTAACACTTTTTCTTCAAGTATCTCATAATTAATTTTATGAGGAGTACAAGCGTTATACTTACTCATTTTACGGTAATAATTGCAGTAACAATAATATTTTTTATGTGTAATACCATCTTTATTAATCCATTTAACTTGTGATATGCCAATTGTATGTCCACAATCTTTACAAACAAGTAATCCTCTAAGTAAGTGTTCATGACTAGTTGTATGTTTATTCTTATTATGTTTATAAATATTTTGTACTATCTCCCACGTATCATCATCAATTATTCTAGGACAGGAATTAGGCACAACTATCCAATTATTT
>CALVSV010000076.1 GCA_944359595.1 uncultured Bacilli bacterium | reverse complement strand
AAAGGAAAAATAGAAGAATGAAAACTTTTTTGAAATCTGTTAATCTTAATGTTAAATATAATTTAGATACCCTTGAAACGCCTATTATAGTTTATTTTAAAGTTACTGGTTGTTGTAATTTAAATTGTTCGTTTTGTTCACAATCAGACTCTAAAAGAATTAATATGGATTTTGAAGAAGCAAAAAAATTATTACGTGAGTTTAAAAAAATGGGAGTTATTTCTATTAATTATACAGGTGGAGAGCCTTTGACTTATCCATACATTTTGGAATTGTTGAAATATGGATATTCTCTAGGTTTTGAACAAACCTTAATAACAAACGGTATAGATTTATTTAAAAACGAAGCAATTTTGAATTATGTTAATACGGTTGGTATATCGTTACATGGTAATCCTGAAATACATGATAAACTTTGTGGCGTGCCTGGTGTGTTTAAAGTGTTAAAAGATAATATTGATAAAATAATACTAAAATATCCTCAAATTAATCTTAATATTAATTGTACTTTAACTAAAGATAATATTGATTTTGATAATTTAGCTTTTATTGTAAAGTTTGCAAAGAAAAGAAATATTAAGTTATCTTTTGGTAGATTAAATTATTTAGGAGCTGCATCAAATGATCAGATTATAGATCCTAATTTATATTTAAAAAGTATTGATGAATTAAGCAAAAAATATCAATATATTTCAATAAGTAATTGTATTTCTGCATGTTCATGTAATGCTAGATATAGATACTTATGCCATAGTTGTGGGGCTGGTATATCACTTTTTAGTATTGAACCTAATGGAGATGTCAAAATATGCCCTTCATCAAATTATGTATTAGGTAATGCTTTTAAAAAAAATTTTAGTCAGATTTCCAGTTCTCAATATTTAAAAACATATAAGAAATTTGACTGGTTACCTAATCTTTGTAGATTATGTAAAGATTTTGAACGTTGTAAGGGTGGGTGTCATGCTGAAGGGAATTTTTTGTTTTTTGATAATTCGTGTGATGCTTTGCTAATTAGTATATTAAAAAAAACTTGGCAGAATATAAAACATAAAAAGCTGATTTTAAAATGTGGGAAAATTCGTAGAGAAAAGCAGGATTTTTTGATTATTAAAGTTCCACTTAGGAAGGTGGATAAAAATGGTTATAAAATTTTGTTAGATTGTGATGGAAATAAAACTGGCGGCGAGTTGGAAGCAAAATTTGATAGAATTGAAAATATTAGGGATTTTCTTTGTACATTGTATATAGATGGAATTATAGGAGAAGCTGTGTATGAAAAAAAGGAAAATTGATGATGATCGCTTTATTATTAATATTAATAATAAATATTATGTAGTTAATGAGTATACTTTTGATATAATTAATTCATATTATACTACTACTGATTTTTCAAAAGCTGCTAAAGAACTACATATGAGCAGATTTAACTTAAATAGAGAACTAAAAAAATTAAAAAAAGAAATCGAAGAAATAGAATATTATGATAATAATGTAAATTTGGATTTTCCTTTAAAAGTACAGTGGAAAATTACAAATAAATGTAATTTGAAATGTAAGCATTGTTATTTAGGAAGACTAGATAATAAAGAGCTTAGTGAAAAAGAATTAAAAAAAATTACCAGTAGTTTAATAAATAGTAACGTTATGGAAGTTACTGTTACTGGGGGAGAAGCATTACTAGTATCTTCGCTTCCTAAGATAGTTGCCTTGTTAATACAAAATGATATTAAGGTTAATATTTTCACTAATGCTTTATTATTGGACACTTTTGAAAAAAAACTAGTTAAGATTTTAGGATACTTGCCAGTCGAAAAATTAGATTTCTTTATAAGTATTGATGGTATGGAAAAAGATCACGATATCATAAGAGGAAATGGTAGTTTTAAAAAAACGATTCAAAATATAAAATTAATAGTTTCTAAGGGATATAGAGTTACTACTAATTCGGTGCTTTCAGTTCTTAATTATCAGGAACTTCCTCAATTATATGGCTTATTATGTAGGATAGGTGTATATAAAATACAAATATCTAATTTAATCGATTCTGGAAATGCTACATCTAGTATGAAACTTACACAAAAACAGCATGATTATTTTATGGATAATTTAAAAAAGGAAGTAAAAAAAATAGATAAAGGTCAAAGACTTTTATACGCAGATATGCCAGATGAGAATTGTAATAGCAAGGTGTATTTATTGGATAATGGTGAAAAAGAATTTTTGCAAACTGAACATTGGAAGTGTTCGGCGGGTATAGGTAAATGTACTATTGATTATAATGGGGATGTATATTGTTGCCCATTTATAAAAAGTTATTGTTTGGGTAATGTGTTAAAACAAGATTTTAATACTATTTGGTTAAGTAAAAAACGATATGAGTTTCTTAAATTAATTGCTAAAGAAAATAATAATAGCAGAGTATGTATTGCGGCAAAGCAAAGAGTCGAAAATCATTTGTAGGGTTATAACTTATAATAAAGGAGGTGATAGAGTGAAAAAAATTGTTGCTGCTGTGAAAAAAATTTTTTCAAGAAAAAAAGTAATAAATTTATTTGCAACAAATAATGATACAACTTTAGCAGAGTTGGGCGGTAATTACTGTTCTGACACTTGCTAATGACAAAAGGAGGTAAATATGGCTTCAGCTTCAATATGGAAAGATAATAAAGTTTTAAAAAAATGGTTAAAAAAGTATCAGATGGATTTTGTTGATGGTAATTTTAATTACGATATGAATAATCAATTATCTGATCCTTTATTAACAACAATTGCAGAAAAGTTAAATATTAATAAAGAATATATTTATTTAGGGGCGGGTAGTAGTCAGCTAATTACGGTGATTTTAAATTTGAAAATTTGGAATAAAATATTTATTTCTTTGCCGGAGTTTGGTCTATATACTCGAAATATAGGATTAAATAATGTAAATTCTGAGATGATTAGTTGTTTAACTGCTAATGATTTTATAAATCAATTAAGAAAAATTAAAAGTACAAAAGATGATTTGTTATGTATATCTTCTCCTAGATGGTTTTCTGGTGAAAGATTTACTGATAAGCAAATAGAAGATATTTTATTAATCTTTAATGGTTCTTTATTGATTGATGAAGCCTATATTGCCTTTTCAAATAAGAAAAGTGGTTTAGTCGATTTGGCTTTAAAAAATGATAGAATATTGATAATTAGAAGTATGTCTAAAACTTATTTTGCATCTGGTTTTAGAATTGGCTATTTAATTACTAAAAAAGAAATAAGCGGATTACGAAATACGTTTATAGCTCCACATTCGATTTCAACCTATTCGGCTAGATTTATGATAAAATTGTTAAATGATAAAAAAATGTTGAATATTTTTAATAATACTATCGAATATATTAAAAGTAATAGAGATTTAATTTATGAAACATTAAAGCATAATAAAAAGTTTATGATTATTAAATCAGAAGGTAATTTTATAAGTTTAATTTTTAAAAAAGAAAAAGACTTCAATAAATGTTATGATTTACTTAGTAACCTTCCTGGTATTCAAAAATTTAAAATGAATGATATTATGTTCATAAAAGTTTGGATTAGTGATGAAAAATTTTCTAAGATAGTAATAGAAAGAATTAGTAAATTGGAATGATTTATTTATATACATTGCCAGGAATTACTTTTAGTTATCCAGATATAAAAAATATACTTTATAGCACATATTTAAAAAATAATAAAGTTAACTACAAAATGTATGATTACACTGACTATTTTTTAAACAATCTTCTTGTTAATGCAAATTTTGAAAAATTTGGTGAAGATATCGAAAAAATTAAATATGATATCAAAGATAGCTCAAAAGACTTGTTAAGTGCAAATCATAAGTTTATTGAAGCAGTTAATAAATATTTGTCACAATTTGGTATAATTTATCAGAATAATCGTGGCTTTAATTTTCAATATCCTATAAAAAATATAGATGATTTTATAATTGTCAGTAATAAAATAAAAAACTTTATTGAATTATTTCCTTTGGATGATTTTCATGATAAAGATATTATCTTTGTTAATGTGTCATATGGTTTTCAAGTTCCTATGGCTATTGCTTTATCTAATAGAATAAAATGTGTTAATAAAAGTGTGAAAATTATTTGGGGTGGAAATTATTTAACTCAAATAAATCGGAATTGTGATGAATTAATTAATAAGGGCGATTTTGTAAATGCAATTATAATTTTTAATCATCTTAAGACTTTTCAAAATGCAATTTCATATTGCTTAGGTAAGAATGCTGATTTAATAAATATTATTGTAAGGAATAAAACTCGGTTTATAGAAAAAAATATTTTGGATAATGTGGAAAATTATTTTTTAGATTATTCAAGTGTTTCTTTAGAAAAATATTTATCAAGAGATAGAATAATGCCTTTGTTATTAAATTATGGATGTTATTATCATAGATGTAAGTTTTGTTCTCATTATTATCATTATGGAAATTATATGCCAATGAATGTGAAGAAAATTTTTAAAATGGTAAAAGAAATGTATAATAATAATAGATTTGATAAAATTGTGTTTGTTGATGAGTGTATACCTCCTAACATTATTTTGGATTTTGCTAATTATTTAATAAGTAATAAAATAAATATATGTTGGATGATGGAAACAAGAATTAGCGAGGTATATTTAGATATAGATAATGTTAAACAATTAGCTAAAAGTGGTTGTACATTTGTATCTTTTGGAATAGAGAGTTATAATAAAAGAATATTAAAACATATGAATAAGGGAATTGATATAAAAAGTATAAAAGGTGTGTTAAAAAATTTCTATATTAGTGGCATAGTTGTTGCTTCTACTTTTATGATTGGTTATCCTAATGAATATTATATAAATATATATAAGACTTTATATTTTATAAGTCATTTTAAATACATTGATTTGTTTGGTTTAAATGTTTTTGTGCTATCTAGAAATTCTCAAATTTGTGACGAAATAGATTGTGATTGTAGTAATATTAATATTACGTATAGATTTTATGGTGATAAAAGAGAAAAAATGGAAGCAATTATAAAAAAATTTAATCAAAATAAAAAAGTTTGTCAAGTTAATAGAATTAAGTCTGACTTATTAAATAGATGTGATTATTTTTATTTGAAAAGAAAGGATTTTAGTATTAATTATAAAGAGGTGTAAATATGAGTAATGCTGTATCATTAGAAGAATTAAGGGATTTTAAGTTTAATTATTGTGATAATTTTTTTCCTAAGAACTTATCCACATGGTCTACAATTGTTCTTTTAGAATGTGCAAAGGATCATGATTTAATGGATGAAATAAAGCAGTATATTTCTATTAGAAATGATACTGTGTCTGCAAAAGAACTCGATACTATTATGCAAGAACTTAGAAATAAAACAAACTTATATATTAAAAGTGCTAATAATTTAGAAAAAGGAGAAGATTATTACCGTACGTTTACGAGAGGTTTAGTATATTATGGTATATTAGAATCTTTAGATGAATTAGCTTCCTTTTCAACAGATTTAATTGAAGCTATAAAAAATAAATATGGTGATAGATATCTTGAAGTAATATCT
The DNA here is from genome assembly GCA_944359595.1 of uncultured Bacilli bacterium. Lineage (GTDB taxonomy): Bacteria > Bacillota_I > Bacilli_A > RF39 > UBA660 > CALVSV01. Next base: position 1,073 of record CALVSV010000076.1, on the reverse strand, counting down.
AGATTTGATAAAGGAAATTTATCTGTAGATGGAGAAAAGGTATTAAAAGAAGCAAGCTTAGATGATTCATATTTATATGATGATTTATTACAAAAATATAGGGTTTTAAAAGAATGGCAAGATAAGCAACATGGCTATTATCAAACAATTATAGAACCTAGTTTGGAAGCATTACATGATGATTATATAAAAAGATATTCGATACCTCTTGATGTAGAATTTGAAAGTCCATTTATGTATAAGAAATTTGCAGAGTTGTGTTCTAAAGATTTAATTTCTATCGATGAATTGGCTGAATGTTATTTGTGTGGTATGGATTATGAACTTGTAAAATTAGTTGGTGGTAAAGCTTATGGGCTTACTGTATTAAGGGCTTGCGGTGTGGAAATCCCTAGAACTTTTGTCATTCCTGTTACTGCTTCTAATTTTGATGTAAATGAGCACTCTGAATTAATGAAAAATGGACATTATTCAGTCAGAAGCTCTGCTGATATTGAAGATGGTAAAAATAATTCTTTTGCAGGGATGTTTGATTCTTATTTAGATGTTGATTTCGATTCTTTAAGTGATAATATTGATAAAGTTATTAATTCAAAAAATAATTCTAGATTACAGCAATATATTGCTACTAACAATTTGGGTCAACCTAATATGGCTGTAATTATCCAAGATTTTGTTGAGCCCGAGTATGCTGGTGTATGGATTGGTAAAAATAATAATAGTGGCTATATGGAGTATGTGTCTGGTAATGGGGAAAAGTTGGTTTCTGGTAAAGTTTCTCCTAATAGGGAAATTTGGGAAAATGGCCAGGGGCCAGAAACGAAACTTGTTTGTAATGTTGGAGATGTTGGTAAAGAATTGTTAGAATATCAGCAAAGAGTTGCCCGGGATGATAACGATGTTGCTGATTTTGAGTGGATGATATTAAATAATAATTTAGTAATGTTGCAATATCGCCCTGTTACTTCAAAATTAGATATATCTCAATCTCTTAATCACGATATTGAAGAAGGTGTATATAGGGGGATTCCTTCATCTCCAGGAGTGGTATCTGGTCCTGCTAGATTTGGTAA
>CALVSV010000075.1 GCA_944359595.1 uncultured Bacilli bacterium | reverse complement strand
TAATACAGCTTTGTTATTTTGCGTTCTATTTACATCAATAACAAACAAAGTAATTAAAGATATAGTAATTACAACTATTATGATTATAATAATAATAAATATTTTTTTAGTTTTTTTTATTTTTTTATTACTATAATCAATTGTACTTACTAAGTTTTTTTCAGAACTTTTAATTATTTTTTTATTTTCTAATATTCATATTACAATAATTCATTTAAGGATATATCAAGTTCATTACTTAAAGGTTTTAATAAAGATAAATCTGGCATAGTTTTACCATTTTCCCACCTACTAATGGATTTATATGGTACTCCAAGTTTTTCACCTAACTGTTCTTGAGTTAGATGTTTTATTTTACGACATTCAGAAATAAATCTTTCTATTTTTTCTTGATCCATATTTTCTCCTCTTTTCAAATATAATTTTATATTAAAATTGTTAAAAATAAAAGGACAGAATGTGAGAATTTAAAAATTTGATAAACAACTTATTATATTAGTATAGTTAGTATTGTTTTTGAAATTTATTTTTATTATTTGATTATTGATTTTTAATATCCCATTTGTTATACTTATAAGTATATAAAACTTATGTGTGGAGGATTAGTAGTATGCAAAATAAATTGATGGAAATACTTGATAATATTGGTGTTGATAATACAATTAAAAATGAATTTAAAGATAGTTATATTGATAAGATAATACTTAATAAACATAATAAAAGCTATAAGATAAATATATGCACATATAAAAATATAAATAGTGAAACGATCGAAAAAATTAGAAAATTATTTAAAGAAAAATATAAAAATATTAATGATATAAAAATAGAGATTGTTAATTTAAAAAGCGAAGAAAAGATTGAGAAAGTGTCAAAAAAAGAAAATACACGTTCAAATTTAATATATGGTAGAGATATAGATGGTAATAGTATTAGAATAGATAACATTATAGGAGAAGATAACAATATAATTATTGAAGCTAAATTATTTGGAATAGATTTATTTGAATCTAGTAAGAGTGATTTTAAAATAATTACTATGAAATTAACAGATTATACTAGTAGTATATATGCTAAAATATTTTTTAGAGATAAAAAAGAATATGATAATATAAAAAAACTTTTGAAAGTGGGAGATTGGTATAAAGTTTTAGGATATACTAAAAATGATCAATATTCTAGAACTACAGTATTAAATGTGCAAGGTATATATAGTATTAAATCTAAAGACAAAATAAGAGTTGATAACGAAAAAAGTAAGAGAGTAGAACTTCATGCACATACCTTTATGAGTCAAATGGATAGTGTTGCTAATGTAAAAAAATTAATTGAAAAAGCTAAAAGTTTTGGACATAAAGCTATAGCTATTACTGATCATAATTCAGTTCAAGCATTTCCTGATGCATATAATAATCGTGATGGAATAAAATTGATTTATGGAGTAGAGTTAAACGTAATAGATGATAGTATTGATGTTGTTGTAAATGAAACTGATGAGGAGTTATTATCTAAAACATATGTAGTGTTTGATACTGAAACTACTGGGTTTAATGCTGGTGGTAAAGATCAGATGATAGAAATTGGTGCGGTAAAGTTATGTAATGGAGAAATAATAGATACGTTTGATGAACTTATAAATCCAAATAGACCAATACCATCAAAGATTACTGAACTCACTCATATTACAGATGACATGGTAAAAAATTGTAATGATGAAGAAACAGTAATGAAAAAATTTGTAGAGTTTTTTGAAGATTGCCCTTTAGTTGCGCATAATGCAAAATTTGATATGTCATTTTTAAATGCAGCAGTAAAGAAATATGGATTAGACAATATCAATAATACAGTAATTGATACTTTAGAATTATCTAGAATTGTTGATTCTGGATATAGTAAACATAGTTTATCAGCACTTGTAAAAAGATATAACGTAGAATTTGATGAAGAAGGGCATCATAGAGCGGATTATGATGCGCTTGCAACAGCAAAAGTATTTTTTAAGATGATTAAAAAAATAAGTGATATGAATATAAAAAGAATATGTGATATAAATACTATGATTGACTCAGAAGAAATATATAAATTTGGGAAAATATATCATGTTACATGCTTAGTAAAAAATAAAGAAGGATTAAGAAATTTATTTAAATTGGTATCTCTTGCTAATACAAAATATTTACAAAAAACACCTCGAATATTAAAAAGTGAGATAACTAAGCATAGAGATGGTTTATTAATTGGTAGTTCATGTTCATCTGGTGAAATATTTTTACAAGCTAGAAGTAAAAGTGATGAAGAGTTAGCTAATCTAATGGAATTTTATGATTATATAGAAGTACAACCTATTTCGTTATATGATTATTTGGTTCAAACAGGAGACTTCCTAAATATAGAAGAAGTAATAGATAATGTAAGAAAAATAATTAGAGTTGCACAAGAAAAAGGAAAAATAGTTGTTGCGACAGGAGATGTTCATCAAGTTGATCCAGAAGATAAAATATATAGAGAAGTAATAATAAATCAAAAATTACCTAGTGGAGGATTTCATCATTTATATAGACCCGGAAAAATTACTAATATACCATCATTTCACTTTATGACTACTAAAGAAATGTTAGATAGTTTTTACTTTTTAAATTATGAGGAAAGATATGATATAGTTGTTAAAAATACTAATTTAATATGTGATATGATAGAAGATAATTTACAAATTATAAAAGATAAATTATATACACCTAAGATGGAAAATAGTCAAAACGAAGTTAAACAAACTGTTTATGAAAAAGCTAAATCATTATATGGTGACCCTCTTCCTAAACTAATTGAAGCTAGAATAGAAAAAGAATTAGAAGGTATTATTGGTGGTGGATATGACGTTATATACTTAATTGCAGAAAAGCTTGTTAAAAAAAGTAATGAAGATGGATACATAGTTGGTTCTCGTGGTAGTGTTGGGTCATCTTTTGTTGCGACTATGATGGGAATAACAGAAGTTAATCCACTTCCACCACATTATTTGTGTCCTAATTGTAAAAAGAGTATATTTACATTAGATGATGGTAGGGATTTAGGTAGTGTATATTTTAGTGGTTATGATTTACCCGATAAAAAATGTGAATGTGGCACTATGATGAAAAAGGAAGGACACGATATGCCATTTGCTACATTTCTTGGGTTTAATGCTGATAAAGTTCCAGATATTGATCTTAATTTTTCTGGCGAATATCAATGGAGAGCGCATGATTTTACTAAGGAGATGTTTGGTGAGAAGAATGTATATAGAGCTGGTACTATTTCTACTGTTGCAGAAAAAACTGCTTATGGTTTTGCGAAAGGGTACGCAGAATATACTGGTATCAATTTTCCACCAGCAGAACTTGAACGTCTTGCTTCTGGCTGTACTGGTGTAAAAAGAACTACTGGACAACATCCTGGTGGTATAATAGTAATACCTAATTATATGGATATATTTGATTTTTGTCCGTATCAATATCCTGCAGATGATAATAAATCACGTTGGTATACAACACACTTTGATTTTCACGCAATACATGATAATGTATTAAAATTAGATATACTTGGACACGATGATCCGACAGCGCTAAAAATGTTGGGTGATCTTACAGGTGTTGATTTAAAAGATATACCATTCGATGATGAAAAAGTATTAAGTTTGTTTAGAAGTCCTAAAGTGTTAGAAGTTAGTCCTGAGAAAATAGGATGTCCTACTGGTACACTTGGAGTTCCAGAATTTGGTACTAAATTTGTAATAGAAATGCTTAAAGACACTAAACCTAAAACATTTGCTGAATTAGTTAAAATATCTGGTTTATCACATGGTACAGATGTATGGCTTGGGAATGCAAAAGATTTAATATTAAATAAAATTTGTGAATTTAAAGATGTTATTGGGTGTCGTGATGATATTATGGTATATTTGATGTATAATGGTTTAAAACCTATTGATGCATTTAAAATAATGGAATTCGTACGTAAAGGTAAAGCTTCTAAAGAAAAAGAACAATGGGAAGAATATGTTAAAATTATGAAAGAAAATAATATTAGTTCTTGGTTTATAGATACTTGTAGTAAAATAAAATATATGTTTCCTAAAGCACATGCAACAGCATATGTTATGATGGGATATAGGGTTGCTTGGTTTAAAATATATTATCCTATAGAATATTATGCAACATATTTTAGTGTAAGAAGTACTGACTATGATATAGAAACTATGATATTAGGATATGATGCAATCAAAGATAAAATATTTGAAATAAATAATAAAGGAATTGATGCAACTAATAAAGAAGCATCTACATCATCAGAGCTTGAAATAGCGCTTGAAATGTGTGCGCGTGGATTTAGATTTGGAAATATTGATCTATATAAAAGTGATTCTACAAAATTTATAATAGATGATGATAGAATTACTTTAATACCACCATTTAGAACTATAGATGGACTTGGTGATACTGTTGCTAAAAATATTGTTAAAGAAAGAAATATAAGACCATTTTTAAGTATTGAAGATTTGCAAGTGCGTGCAAAAGTTTCACAAACGTTAATAGAAAAAATGAAAAATATGAAGATTTTAGATGATATGGAAGAATCTAATCAATTGAGTTTATTTTAAATGAAGGTGAGATTATTAAAAAGAAATTAAGAAGAATAGATGTAATAAAATTATTATATAAAGAAACTAAAAAAAGTTCTTTATTAGTATATTTGATATTAAGATTTTTAGTAATTGCTTGTATGATTTTACAAATATTACATGGGAATTTTTCAAATGCATTGTTGTGTTTACTATCTTTAATACTGCTGTTAATACCTTGGGTTGTACAAAATAAATTTGAGATTACTTTACCTAATGGATTAGAAATATGTATATATTTATTTATATTTTCGGCAGAAATATTGGGAGAAATAAATAATTTTTATCATTTAATTCCATATTGGGATACAATACTTCATACTATTAATGGATTTTTAGCGACTGCAATAGGATTTTCTTTAATAGATTTGCTTAATAAGAATAGTAAAAAATTGAATTTATCTCCATTGTATTTGTGTCTTGTTGCTTTTTGTTTTTCTATGACTGTAGGAGTAATGTGGGAATTTTTTGAATATTCTATGGATAAAGTGTTTAAACTAGACATGCAAAAAGATGATATAGTTGATAGAATATCTACTGTTACTCTAGATGCTACTAATTCTAATAAAGCAATAATAGTTGATAATATAGATAAAACTATTTTAATGAATGATAATGGTGATATTATTGCAGTAATAGATGGTGGATATTTAGATATTGGATTAAGTGATACTATGGAAGATCTATTTGTAAATTTTGTGGGCGCAGTTACATTTTGCTTTTTTGCATACTTTTATGTTAAAGATAACAAAAAAGATGATTTTTTAACAAATTTTATACCTAAAAAAGGTAAGATAAAATTATCTAAATCTTTAAAAAGAAAAATGAAAAAGCAATTAAATTTATATTAACAAATATATATATTTTATGTTAGAATATATATTGATGAGAAGGACGTGAGAGAATGAAAAAATATGAAAGTCTAAGTAATGAGAGTATATCACATAATGAAAATGAAATTACAAAATATTGGGATAAAATAAATATACTTGATGAAAGTATAAAATTACGTAGTGATAACGAAACATTTGTTTTTTATGATGGACCTGCAACAGCTAATAATATGCCTAGAGTACATCATATGTTAGCTAAAATATTAAAAGATACTTTCTGCAAGTATAAGACTATGAAAGGTTATAAAGTTATTAGAAAAGCTGGATGGGATACTCAAGGGTTACCAGTAGAACTTGAAGTAGAAAAAGAATTAGGATTTTCTAATAAGAACGATATAGAAAAGTATGGTATAGCTAAATTTAATGAAAAGTGTAGACATAGTGTATGGAAAAATGAAAAAGCTTTTACAGAATTTACAAAAAAAATGGGACAATTTATTGATTTAGAACATCCATATGTAACATATGATAATGATTATTTAGAAACAATATGGTGGATACTAGATCAATTTAATAAAAAAGGACTTATTTATGAGGGACATAAAATTTTACCATATTGTCCTAGATGTGGTACTGGGCTTGCGAGTCATGAAGTAGCTCAAGGATATAAAGAGATAAGTGCGAATACAGTAATTGTTCCTATGAAAGTAAAAGATAAAGATGAATATTTCTTAGTGTGGACTACAACACCTTGGACACTTATATCAAATGTTGCACTGTGCGTAAATCCTAATATAGATTATATAAAAGCTAAGAGTAAAGGATATACATTTATATTAGCTAAAAATCTAGCCCCTAAAGTATTAGGTGATGATTATGAAGTTATTGAAAATTATAAGGGTAAAGATTTAGAATATATTGAATATGAACAACTTATGCCATTTTTAAGTGTTGATAAAAAAGCTTTTTATGTAACAGTTGCCGATTATGTTAGTTGTGAAGATGGTACTGGTATTGTACATATTGCTCCTGCGTTTGGTGCGGATGACTATGAAGTTGGTAAACGTTATGATCTTCCGTTCTTAAATCCTGTATTAGAAAATGGATGTTATAGCGATGGACCATGGAAAGATATGAAAGTATTTGATGCTGATATTGAAATTATTAAATATTTAAAAGAAAATGATAAATTATTTAAAAAAGAAAAAATAAAACATAATTATCCACATTGTTGGAGATGTAAAACACCGTTATTATATTATGCTAAACCATCATATTATATAAAAGTAACTGATTATAAAGATAAAATGATTGAAGCAAATAAAAAGGTTATGTGGTATCCAGATTATGTAGGTGAAAAAAGATTTGGAAATTGGCTTGAAAATTTACAAGATTGGGCAATTTCTAGAAATAGATACTGGGGAACACCACTAAATATTTGGAAATGTAGTTGTGGTCATTCTATAAGTGTTGGCTCTAGAAAAGAATTAGCTTCTCTTGCAATTGAAGATATTGATGAAGATATTGAACTTCATAGACCATATGTTGATGATATACATATTAAATGTAGTGAATGTGGAAAAACTATGTCAAGAGTAAATGATGTTATTGATGTTTGGTTCGATAGTGGAGCTATGCCTTTTGCTCAATATCATTATCCATTCGAAAATAAAGAGTTATTTGAATCGCAATTTCCAGCAGATTTTATAGCTGAAGGTGTAGATCAAACAAGAGGTTGGTTTTATAGCTTACTTGCAATATCCACATTCTTAAAGGGGTGCTCACCATATAAAAATGTAGTTGTGTGTGATATGTTACTTGATAAATATGGTCAAAAAATAAGTAAATCTAAAGGAAATGGAATAGATCCATTTGAATTTATTGATAAATATGGTGCGGATAACATGCGTTGGTATTTGTTATATGTCTCTCCTGTTTGGACTCCAACTAAATTTGATGAAGAAGGATTAAAAGAAGTATATTCTAAATTTTATAATACACTTAAAAATACATACAACTTTTTTGCTTTATATGCAAATACAGATAATGTTGATCCTACAACATTTAATGTAGATTATAAAAATAGAGATATGATAGATATATGGCTATTATCAAAATATAATAAACTAGTAAAATATGTTACTAATGCATTTGAAGTATATGATTTAACTAAAGCTGTTAGAGCAATAACTGATTTTGTTAATGAAGACTTATCTAACTGGTACATAAGACGTAACAGAAGAAGATTTTGGGCAAGTGAATTAGATGATAGTAAAAAAGCAGTATATAATACTACTTATGAAGTATTAGAATCATTATCAAGATTAATAGCCCCAATAGTACCATTTATAAGTGAAGATATATATCAAAAACTAACTGGTAGAGAATCAGTTCATTTAGCAGATTATCCTTTATGTGATGAAGAATTAATAAATGATGAAATAGCTAATAAAATGGATTTAGTAAGAGATATTATTTCACTAGGTAGATATGCTAGAGAAGAAGCTAAAATAAAGGTTAGACAACCAATACTAGAAGTATTACTAGACGCTAAATATAAAGATATTATTTCTGATATAGATGATTTAATAAAAGAAGAATTAAATGTTAAAAATATTGTATATAAAAAAGATTTATCTGACTATATAAACTATACAATTAAACCTAATTTTAAAATATGTGGTAAAATGTTTGGTAAAAATATAGGCGAATATACTAAACTTTTAAATGAGTTATCAATAGAAGATATAAATAGAATAAATAATGATGAAGAAATTACAGTAAAATTTATGAATGAAGACCTAACTATTAATAAAGATATGTGTGATATTAGAATATCTTCTAAAGAAGGATTTAATATAAAACAAGAAAACAATAAATTTATTATTTTAAATGCAACTTTAAATAATGATTTAGTAATGGAAGGAATTGCTCGTGAAATAATATCTAAAATTCAAAACATGAGAAAAAATAATAATTATGAAGTGATGGACAAAATAAATATATATATAAATACTAATGAAAATAT
>CALVSV010000074.1 GCA_944359595.1 uncultured Bacilli bacterium | reverse complement strand
ATTTACAAATCTTATCAAAAATGGATTGCCTAAAAAATTTGTGATTATAGGTGCGATTGTTTTCGCGTTATTACCGAATAATTATATGTATGCAACATCAATATCAAAAGATGTTCCATATACTATTTCTCTAATATTTATTTCGTGGATGATATTTGTTATCGCTAAAAAAGAAAATGAGTTTTTTAATAAATGGTACAATTACCTTATATTTATAATATTTGCAATATTATGTTATTTTTATAGACATAATGGTCCTGGACCAATAATTTTATCTATTATTGTTTTATTTGTATATATGATAAAACTGAAGTCATTTAAACCGGGTGTTTTAATAATATTAACGGTATCATCAATTTTTATCGTTAAAAATATAATGTTTAGTTTTTGCAATATAAAATCTACTTCTAACTCAGAAATAACAATTAGTGATTTTAGTTCACTAATTATTAGGGCAACTGGAGCAATTCTGCACAGTGGTGGTGAAATATCAAATACATCAAGAGAAGTAATTAGTCGAACAATGAGCCCAGAGTTATTAGAAAAATATTTTAATAAATATAATGGTGATACATATGGTTGGAATAGTGAAATGGATGCCTATACCGAAAGTATTAAAAATAAAAAGTCAATTACACATATGGATGTATTGAAAGTTTATTCTGATTATTTAATTACACATCCTTATCAAACATTAAAAGAAAGGGCAGATGCCACAAATATACTATGGAATGTATCTTCACCGGGTGATGCATATAATCATAGATATATAGATGGAGTATGGTTTCCAACATCATTAGCAAAAGGAAAATATTTGAAATTTGTTGATGTTAAATTAAATGTAGGTAATGAAGCTTATATTCCTAATAATACTATAACAAAAATATATAGAACTGTTCGTGATTTTTTAACAAAATATACAATTGGTGATTGGGTTCTATGGCGTGTTGGTATATGGTGGTTTTTAATTTTAAATTGTTCTTTCGTATTATATTATAAAAATAAATCTGGTTTATTTGTATTATTTCCTATGTTAGGTAATACTTTAACATTTTTACCTATATTGTCTTGTCAAATATACAGATATGTTTGGTATGTATTTGTGTTTGCATATGTGTATTTATTTATGACAATTGTATTATCTAATAAAAGAAAAGATGTGTTAAAATGAAAAAAATTTTAGTAATAATTCCAGCTTATAATGAGCAAGATAATATTTTAAAAACCTATAAATCAATTATTAATTATAATAAAAAAAATAAAACTAATTATGATGTTATAGTTATTAATGATGGATCAAAGGATAAAACTGGAAAAATATTAAATACTAATGAAATACCACACGTGAATTTAATTCATAATTTAGGTATTGGTGGAGCAATGCAGACTGGATATAAATATGCTTTAGAAAATGATTATGATATAGCTGTTCAGTTTGATGGAGATGGACAGCATAATGTTAATTATATTAAAGATCTTGTTGATGTGCTTGATAAAGATAGTGATATAGTAATTGGTTCAAGATTTATAAAAGATGTTGGTGAATTTAAATCAACTGCTGCTAGAAGAATGGGTATAAATATTATTTCATTTTTCATAAAATTATTTACTAAGAAAAAAATATATGATACTACATCTGGATTTAGAGCGTGTAATAAAAAAGTTATTGGTAAATTTGCATATTCATATCCAACTGAGTATCCAGAACCTATTTCTAATTTCGAGTTATTAAAACAAGGTTTTAAAATAAAAGAAGTATCTGTTGAAATGAATAAAAGAGAAGGCGGTATATCTTCAATTAGCTCATGGAAAAATATATATTATATGATAAATGTAATATTATCAATAATTATTATAAGTGTTAGGAGGTATAAATAATGCCTATAAAATTAATACTTGAAATATTGTTATTTTGCTTACTTATGTTTATTATTATATTAATAATATTAAAAAGAGGTAGAATTTCAGTAAAATATTCATTAGTATGGTTTATACCAGTTATTGTAATATTAATATGTGCGCTTATTCCTAATTTTATGATGATGTTAGCGAAGCTACTAGGATTTCAAACATTATCTAATATGATATTTTCAATACTTATCGCTATATTAATATTTATATGTTTATCACTTACGATTATCGTATCTGGACAAAAAGAAAAAATAAAACTTTTAATACAGGAAGTGTCGCTGTTAAAAGAGAAAGTAGATGATAAAAATGGATCGAGAAAGTGATGGAAAAAAAACATTAAAATCTGGTTTTTATCATATGATTGCCAATATTATTTCAATGTTTGTAAGTTTAATAACTCTTTCCTTATTATCAAATATGATGTCAACATCTGATATGGGTATTTCAACAAGTTTTATTACTTTTCAAACAGTAATATCATATATATGTTTATTAGCTATATATACATCAATTAATAGGGTTTTGTTAGAAAAAAATATTGATTTTAATGAATATTTTTCTACTATAACAATATTTTCTATTATATCTGTTGTAGTATGTTATATAATATATTTATTTTTTCAAGATTATGTTTATAATATTTTAGAATTTGATATTAATATTATGACGTTTTTGTTCTTGACAATATTATTTGAAAATATATTTCTATATATATATACAAAGTGGAATTTCTATAATAACTATATTAAATGCTTTATATATAATATAATTACTTCTCCATTATCACAAATTTTTTCAATAGTATTAGTTTTAGTTATGAATAATAAATATTGGGGAAGAATAGTTGGGTTAAAATTTTTGCCAGTAATTATTGGATTTATATTGATGTTTTATATTTTATATAAGGGAAAATTTAAATTTAATCCCAAATATTTAAAATATGCACTTGTATTAAGTATACCTATTGTTTCACATTTGATAGCTCAAGTAATTTTATCAAATTCAGATCTTTTAATGATTAAAGGAATGATAGGAGCAAGTGAGGCTGGTATATATAGTGTAGCTTATACTATTGGTAATGTATTATTTACAACAATTATGTGCGTTTTAAAGCCTTGGTCACCGTGGGTATATAGAAGAATAGAAAATGATGAAATTGATGCAGTATATAATAATTCTAAATTTATTGTACTAGCTAATTTTGTATTAGCTGTAGGACTTATAACAATTGCACCAGAAATGATAAGAATATTTTTAAATAAATCATATTTAGAATCGATGTATTTGATTCCGCCAATATGTTTAGGAATGTTTTTTCAAGGAATATATATACTATTTTATGATGTAGAATATTATTATAAAAAAAATAAAAATATTGCGTTATATTCAATATTAACAGCTATAATTAATATAATATTAAACTATATATTTATAAAATTATATGGTTATATAGCTGCAGCATACACAACATTTGTAAGTTATTTAATATTATCTGTTATGCACTATATTGGTATGAGAAAAATAGATAAAAGGAAAATAATTAATATAAAATCAATATTATTTTATAGTATATTATTAATTGGATTATCATTTATAAATTTATTTTATATTGAATCAATACTAATAAGATATATATTGTTTGTATTAGTTATAATAAGTATATTAATTATTGAAAAAAAACAATTAATATCTTTATTAAAATTATTGGGATTAAATAAATTAAAAATAAAGGTGGTAAAATGAATAAAAAAATTGTACAAATTAATAGTGTATGTAACGGAAGCACTGGTAAAATAATGGGAGAAATAGAAGCAATACTATCAAAAAATGGTTATAATGTTACATGTTTTTATGGTAGGAGAAAGCCTTTTAAAGATAAAAGTTGTGAAAAAATATGTAATAAGTTTTCTGTTTTTCTTCATGGTATATTTACATTATTATTTAATTATCATGGATGTTATTCATATTTTACAACTAAGAAAATGATAAAAAAACTAAAAAGGATTAATCCAGATATTATTCATTTACATAATATACATGGTTATTATGTAAATTATAATTTGTTGTTTAAATATTTAAAAAATGATTTTAATGGTAAAGTTTATTGGACATTACATGATTGTTGGAGTTTTACTGGTCACTGTGCTTATTTTGATTATATTAAATGTAACAAATGGAAAGAACATTGTAATCATTGTCCACAACTTAAAACCTATCCTACATCTTTATTTTTTGATACGTCGTATAATGAATACAAATTGAAAAAAGAAACGTTTACTAATGTTAATAATTTGACGATTATTACGCCGTCAAAATGGTTAAAAGAGCTACTTAAAAAATCTTATTTAAATAAATATAAAATCAAATTAATAAACAATGGTATAAATTTGCAAGTTTTTAGACCTACAATTGATAAAACTATATATAAAAAGTATAATATTAAAGCAGATAAGAAAATAATTTTAGGAGATGCTAGCCCATGGTCCAAGAGAAAGGGCTTTGATGATTTTTTAAAATTATCAAAAA
>CALVSV010000073.1 GCA_944359595.1 uncultured Bacilli bacterium | reverse complement strand
GGAAGTAATATATATTATGGAGCATATGGAAGACTAGATACAAACAAAACGCCACAATTTACGTGTCCAAATACAGAAAAAACATATGGAGGAGAATATGTTTTAAAGATCGGATTATTAACAGCGGACGAGGCAGCATTTGCTGGAGGAAAGTATGGTTCTTCTAACGAAGACTACTATTTACAAAAAGGAAGCAGTTATTGGCGGGGGGCGCCTTCTAGCTTCAATAGTGATTTTGCTGATGAGTTCCGTGTCAATTACTATGGTTATTTGTACGACGATGGTGTCAATGGTTCTACCGACGTTGTGCCAGTTTTAAATCTGAGATCTGATGTACTGTATTCTAGGGGCGAAGGGACAATTAGTAGTCCATATGAAATTAGCCTTAGCTAATTTCATATGGTTAGAATAATCGCAAAAGATATGAAAGGAAGAGAAACAGACGCGCATGATAATAAACGCACAGACTAATATATGTAATTCAAAAAATATACGAACTAAAAAATAAACAAAAGAAGCAGAAAAAGAGTGTGTTAAGCAGAGAAAATAAGAGTAAGCAAATAAAGATAAAAAAATGCGCGAAGCGCATTTTTTTATGGTATTTTTAATAAATTATATTTGTAAAATAAGAAGAATAGTGATATAATTTTGACGACGTATATTTATTGGAAGGAGAATGTATAATGAGTTTAACTGCTGGGATTGTTGGTCTTCCTAACGTTGGTAAATCAACGCTATTTAATGCAATTACTAAGAAAAATATATTGGCAGCAAACTATCCATTTGCGACAATTGAACCTAATGTAGGTGTTGTTACTGTACCAGATAAAAGGCTTGATTATTTGAATGAACTATATAAGCCTAAAAGTTTAGTACCCACAACGTTTGAATTTACCGATATTGCTGGATTAGTTAAGGGTGCATCTACTGGAGAAGGACTAGGTAATAAGTTTTTGTCACATATAAGAGAAGTTGATGCAATAGTAGAAGTTGTTAGATGTTTTGATAATGAAAACATTACTCATGTAGAAGGGAAGATAGATCCAGTAAGAGATATAGAAATTATTAATATAGAATTAATATTGTCTGATTTAGATATAGTAGAAAATAGAATAGGGAAGATAGAAAAAAAAGCAAGAAGTACAAAAGATAAAGATGTTATTATGGAATTTAATTTGTTAAGTAGAATTAAAGAAGCATTATTAAAAAATGTACCTGCTAGATTTTTGACATATAATGAAGATGAATTAAAAATATTAAAGGCATTTAATTTAATTACTTTAAAGCCTTTTATATATGTTGCTAATGTGTTAGAAGATGGATTTGATAATAATAAATATGTTCAAGAGGTAGTTGAATATGCAAAAAATGAAGATGCTAAAGTAGTTGTATTGTGTGCAAAAATTGAAGAAGAATTATCCGAATTAAATAACGAAGAAAAACAATTGTTTTTGGAAGAATTAGGAATAAATGAAAGTGGATTAGATAAACTTATTAACGCTACTTATAGTTTACTTGGGCTTGCAACATTTTTTACTGTTGGTAGTGATGAAGTTAGAGCATGGACTTTTAAAAAAGGAATGAAAGCACCTAAGTGTGCCGGGATAATACATACTGATTTTGAGAAAGGATTTATTAAAGCAGAAGTTATGAGCTACGATGATTTAGTAAAATATGGTAGTGATAAAGAAGTACGAGAAAATGGAAAAGTTAGACTTGAAGGTAAAGAGTATGTAGTACAAGATGGAGATATATGTCATTTTAGATTTAATGTGTAGGTTATACATTTATTGGAATTTAAAAATAGTTAGCGGTTTGCTAACTATTTACGTTTTCTTTTTCTTTTTTTCTTTTTACCGAATATTTTCATAAATATATATGTTATTATACTAACTGTTAATATTATTATAAAACATTTGATTTTATTGTCATTAAAATAACTTTTTAGATCAACCATAATAAATTCATTTAGATTAATATCTATTATATCAAGTGTTTTATCATTGTATACTAATTTTATTTTACCTAAGTTTTCTCCTTTTTGTGTTAGTGGTGAAATTTCTTCTTTGCCATTATATTGTTTTTCAATATCTTTAATATTAAAATCATTTTTTAAATATTTTTTAATAGTTTTAGTTGACTTAAATGTAATAGAAGATGGATCACCATATTTTGTATTAAGTGTTAGAAGTTCATCTCCTTTTTTAATTATTGGTTGATATGAATAGTTATTTATATAATAATCATATATTTTTTTTGCATCCATTACATGATAATTGTATGGAGCTACATATGGTGCATTGGTTGTTATTAACATATAATCAACACCACCATAAGATGCTAGTGAAGCCAAACATAATCCAGCATCATCTGTTGTACCAGTTTTTCCACCTTTTAAATAATCCATTGTTATGTCTGATTTATCTATAGTACGTTTTACAGTGCTTTCTAAATCTATACTAGTATTTTTTGTTTCTTTTTCTTTTTTTTTATTTATTTTATTAAATTCTTTATTTTTAATGGCATATTTAAATACAGTCGCAACATCTTCAAGTGTTGAATAATTTTCTTCATCGTCTAAACCAGTAGGATTTGCATAATGTGTATTTTTCAAATTTAATTTTGTTGCAAACTTATTCATTTCTTCAACAAATTTTTTTTGCGAACCAGATATGTTTCGCGCTAAAGCATTTGCAGCGTCAGCTCCACTTGGAAGTAAAAGTCCATATAATAATTCTTCATATGTTGCTTCATCTCCAACTTTAAAACCTGCGGTTGATGCATTTTTTTCGATTAAACCTTTTAAATCATCATCTGTTATTGTGATTATTTCATCAAAATCTTTTATTTTTTCAATTGCGACTATTGCTGTAGTTATTTTTGTTAAACTAGCTATACTAGTTTTTATATCAGAGTTTTTTTCATATAATACTTCATTATCATTTAAATTATATAAAAGTGCTTTTTCTGAATATAATTCAAATTCTTCTGCATACGTATTTGTTATACAAGCAAAAAAAGAAAAAAACACTATAATAATACAAAATATTTTTTTCATACTACCATTCCAATCTAACTAGGATTATATCACAAATTATAATATATGTAACTATTATAATTATATTTTTTATAATTTGTTTTATGTTTATATAGAATAAAAATTATATATATGTTATTATATTCTTATAAATAATACGAGGTAGATGAGTATGAAATATAATAAGAATAATAATTTCGGGTTTACACTTGTTGAATTGGTTGTTTCTATTGCAATATTACTTTTGATTGTATCAATTGCTGTGCCATCAATTATAGGATTAGTCGGCAAAAGTGAGAAAAAAGTTAATAAAGCTATACAAGATCAATTAATTACATATGCTAAAAGCTATGTTAACAGTAATAATTTAGAAAGTAAATTAGTTAGTGGAAATATGTATTGTATGACTGTTAATGACTTACAAAAAGAAAAATTAATTGATGAAGATATGAATGATGTGAGTGGGAGAATTGAAATAAAAAAAGAAAATTCTGGAGAAATAAAATATAGTTATAGTGCTACAAACAATAATAGTGGATGTACAACTTTTCCTAACACAAATATTAATTATAATGATGAAAAAGTAACATTAAGAGCTGGCGATGGCACAATAGATCCAGAAACATTAAAGGGTGAATTAATAGATAAATATAATTATTATACAACTATACCTGATTTTAAAAATAAATCGCCAAAAAATAACGAAGAAGCTGGTACTTATAGGGATGTTAAGAGTGTGTTAATAACTTATAATGATAGTTTTGTCAATCCTGGAGTTGATGCATACCATGATAACATGTATACATCGTTTCCAGTTTTCTGTCGTGATCTTGGAAGTGACTGTAATTTAGATGTTGAATCTTCTGCTGGACATAAAGTGGCAAAATATTTAGGATCTTCATATACGTTTGACGTTAATACTGGCAAATATAAACTAGAAGATTATGTTGAAGGTTATATTAATAAAGAATTTGATAACGGTAGAATTTATATGTGTGACAATTATGAAATTGAATGTGATACAATGTATGAAATATCCGATTACGGAACGATATTAAGCGCTTTTGGTTATACAATCTATAGATGGGGACTAATGGCACATATAAAAAGTTATTATGAACATACAGCTATGTATTCACTTGATTCATCTGATTCAGGATTATATAGAACAATGGATGAAGATGGGATGACATATTATTTTAGAGGAGCTGTAACAAATAATTTTGTGAAATTTGATGGATCTGATCAATTATTTAAAATATTAAGATTTAATGGAGATGGTTCTACACGATTAGTATCTACTAGTCCAACGTAT
>CALVSV010000072.1 GCA_944359595.1 uncultured Bacilli bacterium | reverse complement strand
TTTAAAAGAGGAAGAAATAAATATTTTGTCTGAAGCGTTTGATATTATATATTCAAAAGAACAAGAACAATTTATATTTATAATAGATGAATGGGACGCAATATTAAGAGAAAATAGAAATAATAAAGAATTACAAAATAAATATTTAGACTTCTTAAGAAATTTATTTAAAGATAAATCGTATGTAGGGTTAGTATATATGACAGGTATACTACCTATTAAAAAAATGGGCACACATTCATCACTTAATATGTTTGATGAGTATTCTATGATAAGAATGAGAGAATTATCTATTAGCTAAAGCAAATATAATGTTAATTACACCACCTGTTGAAACATTTTTTGCTCAATATCAAATAGACCATTTATATTATATATATTTACTTAAAACAAACGATAACGATACTAAAAAATTTAAAGATTATTTATTAAAAAAATATCACGCTGGGGATGAAAAAATATTTTTATCTAGGTTTCAAAAAAAATTCAAACATAATCTATTAATGTCAGAAAGCAAAATTTTAGAAGATATAAAACATTATAAAATATCTGAACATTATAAAACTCAACACTTTTATTTTACTCTTGAACATGAAGATAGAAAAGCAATTAGAGATATTATTATCTATGATAATTTAGATGAAAAACTAATTGCTTCCAATTTAATTGGTATTTCCGGATTCTTATTTAGAAGGAAAATTTTAGAATATCTTAATAGTAGTGGTATTTTGAAAAATAATGGTTATATATATGAATTTAATAATAATATAATCGTAGAAGCATTAGAAGTTTTAAAAAAAGAAAGGGAAAACAATATGGATAAAAATGTAAGACCATATAAACAAAGAGGAGATACTTGTGCTATTGTTTGTATGATGATGGTATTAGAGTATTATAAAGTTATTTCAAAAGCAAATTGGTATGATGAGAGAAGGTTATATAGAATATTTGGTTCAAAGTATATGAGTGGAACTCCATTTTCAGCATTAGCATTTTATATGGCCAAGAATGGATTAGAGACAACAATTTATCATGAAAATAAAGAACTATTTAAAAATGATCAAGGAACTATTAATAGTGATAATTTTGAACTTGCAATGTCTGAATATAAAGAATATTTAAATTATGCAGAAAATAAAGGTGCAAAAGTTGTAAATGGTGTGAATATAACTATTAATTTATTAAAACAAAAATTGCAAGACGGTAATTTAGTAATATTGGCAGGTGAGATTCCTGGTGGATATCATGCAGTTTTACTTACAGGATATGATGAATATGGATTTAAAGTATGTGATCCACTATATAAAACAAAGCAGAATAGGACGTTTAATGAAATAGAAAACTTTATGAATACAAGTATAGGAAAATGGTTTATAAGTGTTAATGATAAAACTAAAGAAAAAGAAAATTTAATTAATAATTTAGATAATTTTAATGAAGAAGCTCAAAGTTTTATGAAAAATCAGAAAAATAGGAGTCTTAAATATGTTAAATAATAATTATTTATTTTATGGTGATTATTTAAAAAAAAGAAATATTAAAAATAAATCAATATTAATTGCCAAAACTAAAAAGTCATATTTAATTGGTCCATTAATAAATTCAAAATTTGATGAAAAATCATTTTATAAAAGAATTAAATCTAATAGCATATATACATTTAAAATATATAAAAAAATGTTTAAAACAAAATCTAATTATTTAATTAATAAATATAAAGATACTTTAAAAAATAATCAAATAATTGAAATATATAAAAATGGAGAAATTGTTTTACATTCAATATTAAAAGTGCCAGGTGAATATGATGAAAAAGAATAAATTGATATTAAGTAAAAAAGAAATAATAAATATTTTAGGAAAAGATTATGAAAAGTTAACTGATATATTTAGTGATAAATTTGGAATAGTAAACGCTATGTTAAAACGATATGAATTAGATAAGTATAATCTTTGTATGTATCAATGTTTAAGTGCTAATACTGTTGATTTGTTTGGTTCAAGTAGAGAAATTTCTAGTGGTGGTTTAGGTGTGAATGAAGATGAAAAGATTGCTATGACTAGTTGTTTAGCAGAGGCGTTAGAACGTTATTGTATGTCATATATTCCCAAAAAAGAAATTATAAGAAATATTAAAGCAAATTTAAAAAAAGAAAATACTTTTGATAATTTTTTTACGTATAGTGAAGATCAATATAACAACTCTAATTTATTTCTAAATCTTAATAAGGAAAAAATAGAATGGACAAAGATTTATAGTATTGATAATAAACAAACATTTAAATATTGGCCTGCAAGTTTAATATATTTGCCATATGATTTAAATAAACCAGTGGCTGAAACTACATCTACTGGTATGGCGGCGGGTTTTACATTAGATGAGTGTATACAAAGTGGATTGTTGGAATTAATAGAAAGAGACGCATTAATGATTAATTTTATGCAACGATTAGATCCACCAGAAATAAATTTAGAAACATTAGATACAAAAAATTTAAATTTGATAAATATAATAAAAAAAGAATATAATATAAAAATATATAAGCTATATTCTGATATTAAAGTTCCAATTTATTTATCTATTATCTATAAAAACGAAAAAAATCATATACATTATGGTATAGGTGCATGTGCTAATTTAAATTCGGATTATGCAATTAATAAGTCATTAAAAGAATGTTTATTTACTTATTTTTATTCTTTAAATATAATGGATGTTCGTCAAGAAAATCCAAAAAAAATTAAAACATTATATGAGCACTTTTTATATTATCAAAGTAATAATTTTAATAAATTACTATTTAATAGCAAAGTAATTGATTATAAAAGAGAAGTTACATCTTTTAATGATTTAATAAAAAATTTAAAATTGCAAAATATAGATGTATATTATAAGGAATTAACTACTGATGATATAAAGAAAACAGGTATTAAAGTGGTTAAAGTTATAGCACCAAGTCTAATTGATTTAAATAAAAGTCATATATATCCAAGACTAGGAGCAACTCGGTTTTTTCTTGTACCAAAAAAATTGAATTTAAAATATAGTGATAAGTTAACGGATATGCCTCATCCGTTTCCATAGAATGGAGGATTTATAATTATGAGTGAAAAAGATAAACTAGACATTTTAATTTATAATGCATATTGTGATATATGTGATGATAAAAGCCGAATGCATAAACTAGAATTAATTGCAAATGATTACAATGTGAGCGTTGATTATTTATATAATAGATATTTATGGTTAATAAATATGCAGATCAATCCTAATTTTTGTCATTTAGATGAAAATCATAAATTGATATATAAAATATTTGATGAATATAATAAAATGCTTAATGAAAACAATATTGAGTATTATTATACTAGTGGTATTCTTGCATATTTGTTAGCTAATAAAAGTTTAGAAAGATATCATCTGTAAATGTTAAAATAGAATTGGTACAAACTGTCCAATTTCTAGATTGACATTTTTGTCCAATTCTATTTTAACATTTACATCAACCATATTTTTTGAAGAAATCTAAAAAAGACTTGTATTTATTTGAATTTATTGATATCATATAATCACTTCTTTCTAATAAATTAATTTATTGGGAATAAGTACTAAAAAGCGAATGACTTTTTTAGATGATTTTTTATAGTTAATTCAAAAATAATAACTACTATATTTATAAATATAGTAGTTATTATAATTTAAACAACTTTTTTTAATTTATTTTATACTATTTTGTTTTTTTGTCATTATAATTTTGAAATTTTATTCGTTTTTTGGTTTATATAATTTGAAAATTAACATAAAGTAGTAATAAATAGCGTTGAATAGGGAGTTACTAACTGTATATGCAGATTAAATGTGACAAATATTATAACGCACCCCCAACCGAATGCATGCATATATTCGGTTGGGGGTGCTGGATAAAACGATCTTTACTTGTTTTATAAATAGTAAAAAAATTTTAATAATTTATATTTTCATCAAATATAACATAATTTAAATAATTTGGTAATAGAAGTGTCCATTTACCAGTTTTAGGATCACTTATTATTATATAGTCATAACTAGCTTTTTCAATTATTCCGTGCAATTCACTACATTCTTTTGATTCGTTATCTATATAAAATGTTGCCATTTTACCCCTATTTAAATTAAAAATATCAATATATGTTAATGGATTATTATATGTTTTATCGTCTATTATTGGATTTTGATAATAGTTATTATTCATAAACAATTCTCCTTTACAATTTAATAATATGACTTTTAAAAAAACAATATTCATGATATAATTAGTTGTACGGAGTTGATTATATGAGTTATGAGTTGTATATATGGGAAATAATTACATATACACTAATTACAATACTATCATCTTTGAATTATATATACTTTAAATATCAAGAAAAAAATAAATTTAAAAGATTATTTGTTCCTAAAAACGATAGTATTTGGGAAAGATTAAAAGTGTTGTTATCATCATTCGTTGTTGTAAAATTATTAGAAATAATATTAGTAGGTTTTAATTCAAATGTATTGTTTGCTACATTCATATCTATAATAATTATGAGTGTTGTAAATCTTATTGCTTTTACAATAATATATATGGTTACTAAATACGATATGATAATACAAAATATAATAACAAATATAACTAGTATATTATCTGGATTATTAGTATCTATTATAGTAGTAGGCGCTAATAATTTACCAACAAGTATTAGTTATATATCAATTTTTGGATTGTTGATATTTTTATTTTTCTATGTTGTTGCGACTTATTTTCAGACGGATGATATAATATTTATAGATCCAAATAGTAAAAAGAATAAATTGAAAAAGGATAGTTGATATGGTAAATAGAAGTTTTTTAATGAATACATTAATAGAATTTTTAAGAGATATAATTGTAGATAATAATAATAAAATAATTAAAAAATATATTTATAATATGATAGTAAATACAAATTATAGTACTGATAATATTTTAGAAAATATTAGTGATGATAATACTATATTTGATAATTGGATTAGATATTTTAAATATGATAAAAATATAATTGTTAAAAATAATAGTGAATATTTTTCTTTAAAAAGTAAAAAATATAATAAAGATTATTTGATTGGTTCTATTAAGTTATATGTTCCAATTAATAAAGAAAGAATAGAAATATCTGTAAAAAAAATATTTGATTATATAAAAAATGAGAATATAAACTGTTGTTCTAAAGTTTTTCCAACTATTAGAAATGATAATATTGTTATTAGAGTATTTGATATTGATAGTTGTGAAAAAATTATTAAATTTGTTAATAATAATGAATATATTAAAAGTGGATTATTGGATTTGAGTCCTTTTGTTGTTAATTATCAAAATATTGGAATTACAGTAGATTTAAATTGTTCATATCATGATATATTAGCCGACAAGTTATATAAATATTTTTTAAAATTAAAAAAAGAAGATAGGTTTAGCGATGCATCCACATCGGATTTTAAAAAATATTTATTGGAAAGAGTAGAACGTGAAAAAGATGAACATATAAAAATAGTTATTAATTTACTTATAGATAATTTAGATGGAAATACAGATATTGATACTATTATAAAATATATTAATGTAGTTAAAACTAAAATACTAGAAGATTTAATATTTGATATATATAATATATATGGGTATGATGAAACATTAAATATGATGAAAGATTATAATAATATATCGAATGTTAATGTTGATAATAATAATAAAAAATATTTTAATATATATATTAAAATAAGTGATTATAATAAAATAATTAATGGTGATTATCAAAATAAGCTTGATAATATATTATTTAAATATTCTGGATATACAAAAGAAAAATTAGAACAATTATATACTGTAAAAAAAGAAAAATTTTATAATACTATAATAGATACGTTTAAAAAATATAATTGTTATCAAGAGATAAAATTATATATTAAAGAATATATTAATAATGTTGAATATGATTATTCTAAGACATGGTTAAAAACCATATATAAAGATATTAGTAGATATGATGTTAATAATATAATAAAAAATAGAATAAAAAAAGAAAATATATTAGAAGATGATATAGAATTATTTATTAATGATATATTAATTGATAATAAAGAAAATATAAGTTACGAGAAAAAAGAAATATTAAAGAATGCTTTAATAAATACGTATAATAATAGAAAAGATAATAAAGAACAATTTATTAAAGATGCTATTAAACAATATATATTAATATATAAAATAAATGGCTTTACTAATGAAGATGATAGTAGAAAAAGTGTTGTAGATAATATTAAACCATATGAATGCTTTTATATTATATCAAATGATAAGGTAAAATTATTAGATGAGTTAATACAAGATTATATTTATAGTATTATGCCATATTTATCTAATAGAAATTATAATGATGAAGAAAAGTGTAAACTATTAAATGAAGTTGTAACTTCTATTATTAGAAAAAATAATAGGTCTTATGCAATTAATTGTTTGAAACTGTGTATGTTAGGTAGTTTAGATGGATTAAGAGATGAAAACAAATTAATAATAGATAAATGTATTGGATATAAAAATATATTAAATTTAATAAAAAAAGTATTAGATGATAACAATTTAGAAGTGCTAGAAGATGATACAGAAATAATTATTTCATCATATATAGATTATATTAGTTTAGTAGATAAGGAGTGATAAATTTTATCACTTTTTAAATTGACATATATATATTATTGTGTTAGAATAACTGACAAGTAGGGGTGTTTTGAATGAATAACAACAGTAATATATTATATTATTATGTTAATATGGTTATTGCCATTATAATAATTATAGGTAGTTTTTTTATGAGATATAAATATGATAATGGTGTAGTTTATGCTAAGAATAATGTGTTAGAAGTTAGTGAAGTAGGTAATTTAATAATAAATAAATTAAATGATAATAATTATTATGAGGGTGTTACTTTAAATATGTATAATAAAAGTAATGTAGATTCTAATTATGAATTAATATATAGAATAGAAGATAGTAATATTGATATAAATAATTTGCTTGTTTATATTAATGGGAAAATGTATGATGCACCTAATATTGTTGTTGATAAAACTGATGAATATATTGATTTACTTATTGATAGTAGTAAAGTAGGTGTAAATAATAATCAAAATATTAGCTTTTCATTGATAATAAATAATAATAATTATGATAAGATATATATAGAGGGAAGTTATGTTATAGAGTCAATAAATTCTCGTGTGGTATTTGTATAATTTTTATTAAGGTGGTGTAATAATGATTAAAATATATAAGACAAAAAATAATGTTACAGAAGAAATAAATGATATAGAAGTTAATTCATGGATTAATTTATATAATCCAACGGACGAAGAATTAGAAAAAATTGCTTCACTTGTAAATACAGATAAAGATTATTTAAAAAGATTTTTAGATGAAGAAGAACAAGCAAGAATAGATACAGAAGATGATATTAAATTAATAGTAATAGATGTACCAACTTATGAAAGAAATAAAGTACATACATTAAGTGTTACATTACCTTTAATAATAATTCATGTAAAAGATTATTTTATTACAATGTGTACTAAAAATTTAAATGTATTTAATGATTTTATATCTGGTAAGATTAAAGATTTTGATACTGCTAAAAAAAGTAGATTTACATTATTACTATTATTTAAAACTGCGACTATGTATATTAATGAATTAAAAATTATTAATGATCAAACATCAAGAATAGAACAGTCATTAAAAAGATCTACAAATAATGCGCACTTATTAAAACTTATGGATTTACAAAAAAGTTTAGTATATTTTACTACTTCATTAAAATCAAATGAATCAGTTTTAGATAGATTACAAAAAATTAATATAATGCAAATGTATGAAGAAGATATGGATATATTAGAAGACGTTATTATAGAACATAGACAAGCTAGTGAGATGGCATCTATTTATTCTAGTATATTATCTAGTACTATTGAAGTATTTGGTACAATCATATCTAATAATTTAAATAATGTAATGAAAATACTTGCTAGTATAACTATAGTGGTAGCTATACCTACAACAGTATCTTCATTTATGGGAATGAATGTACCGTTAGGTTCATTACAAAATAATGAATATTCATTTTTGATTATACTGCTTATATCAGTTATATTAAGTATTATAGTTGCTTGGATATTAAGAAAAAAGAATATGTTATAAAATATGTGTGGTGAAGAATATGCAAAATAAAAATATCAGAAATTTTTCTATAATCGCTCATATAGATCATGGTAAATCTACACTTGCGGATAGAATATTAGAAAAGACAGAAGCAATTGATAAAAGAAGTATGAAAGATCAATTGTTAGATAATATGGAGTTAGAACGCGAAAGAGGTATAACAATAAAGTTAAATGCTGTTAGATTAAAATATAAATATAATAATCAAGAATATATATTTAATTTAATAGATACCCCTGGACATGTAGATTTTACTTATGAAGTATCTAGATCTCTTGCAGCATGTGAAGGTGCGATATTAGTTGTTGATGCAGCTCAAGGTATGGAAGCACAAACTATGGCAAATTTATATCTTGCACTTGAAAATAATTTAACAATTATACCAGTAATAAATAAGATTGATCTACCTAATGCTGATGTAGATAAAGTAAAAAAAGAACTTATGGATACAGTTGGATTTGATGAGGACGAAATAATATTAACTAGTGCTAAAACAGGGGTTGGAATAACTGAATTATTAGAAAGTGTAATAAAACGTATTCCAAGCCCACCTATAAAAAAGGATGAAAAAGTTAAAGCATTAATATTTGATAGTGTATTTGATCCATATAAAGGAGCTATTATGCTTGTTAGATTATTTTCTGGTAAATTAAAAGTTAAAGATAAAATAAGAATGATGAACACTAATAAAGTTTATGAAATTACAGAAATTGGTGTGCATACTCCATATGAGGAGCACCTAGATATATTAGATACTGGTTGTGTTGGATATATTTGTGCAAGTATTAAAAGTATAAGTGATGTTAGTGTTGGTGATACAATAACGCTCGATAATGACCCTGCTAAAACACCTATAAAGGGTTATAAAAAGATGAAGCCTATGGTATTTTGTGGGTTATACCCAGTAGAATCTAATAAATTTAATGATTTATTAGAAGCTTTAGAAAAACTAAAATTAAATGATGCATCACTAACATTTACAAAAGAAACTTCTCTTGCACTAGGATTTGGTTTTAGATGTGGCTTTTTAGGTTTGTTACACTTAGAGATTATACAAGAAAGAATCGAAAGAGAATTTAATATTAATATTATTACTACTGCGCCATCAGTTATGTATACAGTAACACTAACTAATGGTGAGGTTATACAAATAGACAGTCCTAAAAAATTACCAGATAAACAAAGAATAGAAAAAATTGAAGAACCATTTATTAGAACTAATATATTTGTACCATCAAATTATATTGGATCTGTTATGGAATTGTGTCAAAATAAAAGAGGAGAATATATAAATATGGAGTATATTGATTCTACAAGAGTTAATATACATTATGAAATTCCGTTATCAGAAATAGTATATGATTTTTTTGATAGATTAAAATCTAGTACTAAAGGTTATGCATCGTTTGATTATGAATTTATTGGTAATAGAACAAGCAATTTAGTTAGAATGGATATTTTATTGAACGGTGAAGTTGTTGATGCATTAAGTTTGATAGTACATAAAGATTTTGCATATACTCGTGGTAAAAGAATAGTAGAAAAATTAAAAGAAATAATTCCTAGACAGATGTTTGAAATACCAATTCAAGCAAGCATAGGTAATAAGATTATCGCGCGTACAGATATAAAAGCTATGAGAAAAAATGTATTAGCTAAATGTTATGGTGGAGATATTACACGTAAAAGAAAACTTTTAGAAAAGCAAAAAGAAGGAAAAAAGAAAATGAAAATGATAGGTAGTGTTGAAATACCTACTGATGCATTTTTAGAAATATTAAAGGTAGATGATGAATAATGATATATAATAATTTTAGTAATAATAATAATTTATTAAATACAATAATTGATTATAATAAAGCATGTGATATTAATTTTAAAGAAATTTGCTTATTATTTAAAATAAGTGAAGAAAAATTAAATAAAGTACTTAACTGTCAAGATGTAAAATATTTAAATGATGAAGACAGATTAATAATTAATAAAATATTAAATAGTAAGAATGATGAAGTAAATAAACTAAGACGTCTAAAATCAGAAATACGACTTGAACAAGATATTAAATTGTTAAAAGATATTTCTAATATAATAAAAAAACATAATACATCAGATAAAAGATATTTTTTAACAGATGATGATATTAATACTATAACAAAATATAGAATACTTTATAATATTAGTAGATCTGAATTTAGTAGAATGTCTTCAATTGGTTATAAAGCTATATATAATGCTGAAAAAAATATAACTGATCCAATGTTATTAAAACAATTAGAACAGTTGTCAGCAAGTGCAGATCTAATAAATGAAAAACGAAGATAATTATTTATATGTACATATTCCTTTTTGTACAGAAATATGTTCATATTGTGATTTTTGTAAAGTATTTTATAATAAAGAATATGTAGATAAATATTTGATAGAACTAGAAAAAGAATTAAAATTAAAAGATAATAATAATAAATATAAAACAATATATATTGGAGGTGGTACACCATCTTCATTAACTTGTGAACAACTAGATAAATTATTTAATATTTTAAATAAACTAAATAAGTGTGATATATATGAATATACTATTGAGTGTAATCCTAAATTAGATATAAATAAGATTAAATTATTTAAAAAGTATGGTATTAATAGAGTTAGTATTGGTGTTCAAACATTTGATGATAATAATATTAAGTTGCTTGATAGAAATCATAATAAAAGTGATGTTATTAAAACTATTAATAATTTAAATAAATTTGGTATATATAATATAAATATTGATATGATGTTTTCTATACCTAACCAAAATATAAATAGTTTATATAATGATTTAAATATATTATCTAAATTAAATATTAAACATATATCTTATTATTCTTTAATATTAGAAGAAAATACTAAATTATATATAAATAAATATAAAAATGTAGATGAAGATATTGAATATGAAATGTATAATATTATTTGTAAGTATTTAAATGATATTGGATTTAACCAATATGAAACAAGTAATTTCTCTAAAGAAGGGTATGAATCTATACATAATAAAAATTATTGGAATAATGGATCTTACTTAGCTATTGGTGCGGGAGCTTGTCAAAAAAATAATAATGAAATAATAAATAATACTAAAAGTATT
>CALVSV010000071.1 GCA_944359595.1 uncultured Bacilli bacterium | reverse complement strand
TTCCTGCTTGTACTTCCTTTTCACTACTTTCTCCCCTACTAGAAAAATATGCGTAACTTGCACTTATTATAAGTAACATTACTAGTAGGACTGATGTTATTATTATACTTATTTTCTTCTTTTTGTTCTCTTCCATTATTAAAACTCCTTTACTATTTATAAAACAAGTAAAGGTTTTTATATAGTTCAACCCCCCCCGAACATATGTTTGTGTCCGGGAGGGCTTGTTTTATAATATTTGGTACAGATGTACCTTACAGTTAAATATTATCATTTTTATTATATTTATTCAATAGTTATATTTAATTTTTACAATATTATTAATTATAAAATAATATATAAAAAATAAAGTTTGCAAATAAGCAATACTTTATTATTCTTTATATAGGTCTATTTCTCCATTTTTATATGCATTTAATATATTGTTCCATAATACTGAATTTATATATCTACTCTTTTTAGGATGCATTAAATATCTTACACTTAGTTCTACATATTTATCACATACTTTAGTATATATTATTGGATCATATTTATTAAAATATAATCTATAATTAGATTTTGATATATTTACTTGTTTTTTCATTTTAGTTGGAATTGCTTTAATAATTTCATTATTATTTATTATTTTATATAATGTGTTTTTACATTTTACTAAATCACTATCTAATGGAACGTTCACTTTTATTTCGTCCCATATATATTTAAATGCTTTATTATAGTTTTTTATCGGGGTTGTAAATGCTAAAGAATTAGGTAATATTATTATTTTACCAGTACTTTGACCAAACTCTCCTTCTTCAATTTCTAACAATTCAAAATTTAATCCATTAATACTAATAACATCTCCCTTATATCCATTAATTTCAATTCTATCTTCTATTTGAAATATTTTCTTTGTTTTAATATATATTCCTGAAAAGAAATTAAATATAATATCACGAATAGATATTGTTATTGCGGCTGATATAAAACTTATAAACGTCATAATATTACTTATATGATTTTCCCATATAATAATTATTATTAGCCATTCTATTATTGTAAGTATTAAATTTAATCTATGATTAACTGTAAATTCTTTTTTTTCATCATTAACTTTTTTTACAAATTTAGGTATAACTTTTCTTATAATATTAATTATTATTATTACTATTAATGATATAATTGTTAATATAATATATTCTTTGTCTATTCCTGTAATTTTACTTACCCATTCACTTAAATTATTTATATATTTCATAATATTTGACAATCAAAGTATAATTGTCTTCCTCCTCTCTTTATATATTAAAAATTACTCATAATTATATCACAAATGTAAAACAATTGCAAATAAAAAGTTATTGAAATATATTCTAATTTATTGTATATTAGTAATTGGTGATATTATGAAGTATAGTTTAATTAATGCGTGTTGTGATTTAGGAGTTAGTGTTGATGGTGCTAATCTGGGAGCAAAAGCAATTACAAAATTTTATAAAGATAAATATAAAGTTTATGATATAGAAGAAGATAAAATAGAAAAAAGTCATGATGTAAATGATTTAGCAAAAAACCTAAAATATGTAAATAAATTTAATGAGAAATTATATAATAATAATTTAAAAGTTTTAAATGATGGATATTTTCCTATAACTATTGGTGGAGATCATGTTATTGCGATATCTTCTTCACTTGCAAGTATAAAATATCATAATAATTTGGGAATGATATGGATTGATTCACATGGTGATTTCAATAATTTTAAAACTACAGTTACTGGAAATTTGCATGGACTTCCTTTCGCAGCTTTAACAAATTTTCATGATACACAACTTCTTAGTGAATTTCATGATCATCCATATTACAATTTTAAAAATTCAGTATTAGTAGGCGCAAGGGATGTAGACGATGGTGAATTAATAAATTTAAAAGAAGCTGGTATTACTATTTTTACAACAGAAGACATAAGAAAATATGGTGTAAAATATATTATGGATAAAGCATATGAAATTGCTTTAAATAATACTAATGGAATACATGTAAGTTATGATGTTGATGTTATTGATCCAATTATAGCTCCAGGTGTATCAATTAAAGCTAGTGATGGAATAAACTTGAATGAAGCTTATGATATAATGAGATATGTTGCTGAAAACAAAAATGTCGTTAAAAGCCTTGATATAGTAGAATATAACCCACTTAAAGATATAGATAATAAAACATTAAAAATATGTTGTAAATTATTGGATATATTTATAGAAAAAAATGATGACTAGGTGCATCATTTTTTATTAAATATTTTATTTTTATATATAAAATTTATATCTTTAATTTGACTTCTTTTATCGTCTATATATTTTTGTGCTGTTTCCGGGTTTGACATATATTCTGTAAAAGCATCAATATGTTCAGAAAGTATCAACTTTTTCGTTGCTGATAATTCTATTTGTTGGATTCTTTGTTTAGTTAAATTTAGTTTTTTTGCAATATCAACATAAGACATTCTAACACCATCTGTTAATCCATATCTTAGATCAAGAACTTCTTTTTGATGTTCATTTAATTTTGCATCATCAAATAATTTTTTAATATTATTTTTTAACTCCTTATTTATATATTTATCTTCAAGTGATATTTCATCAGATTGAATAACTTCTTCAAATGTTTCATCGCTTTCTTCTCCAATACACATATTTATGCTTAAAGTATCTTTTTCAAATTCTAATATTTCCGACAGTTTTTCCCAATTCGTATTTAACTCAATTAATACTTCATCATATGTTGGAGTTCTACCTAAACTACTTTTTAATTCACTATAAACTCTTTTATATTTTTGTAATTCAATTATATTTGATTCGGGTAATCTTATATTTCTTGATTTACTGTATACAGCTCTACTTAAATATTGTTTAATCCAAATAGATGCATAAGTCGAAAATCTAGTATTAAATGATTTATCATATTTTTCAACTGCTTTCATTAAACCTAAATTACCTTCTTGAACTAAGTCTAATATAGATAACCCCTTCCCATTATATTTTCTGGCTATACTAACAACTAGTCTTAAATTTCTTCTAATAAGTTCTTCCTTTGCTTGTTCATCACCATTTAATATTTTGTCAATGCATTCTTCTTCTTCCTCTTTAGTAAAAATCTCTGTTTTACTTATTTCATTAAAATATAATCTTTCTATATTTATATCTTTATATTTTTCATTCATAATTTTAACCCCCAAACTATATAAAGCTTTGTTTTATTTTCTTCTTATCTCGATATGTATTATTTTCACATTCACCAGCTAATTTAATTTTTTTAATACCTCTATTAATGCATCTATATACATTATCTATCTTTATATCAAGTATATTACTAATTTCTTCACAATCATACCTTTTATTACCATTTAGTCCAAATCTTAATATAATTATACTCTTTTCATTTTCTGTCAAATCACAATTATCTAACATTATATTTATATCTTCTTTTAATATAATATTATTTATTGTTTCATCATCTATCAAATCATTTTTTTGAATATTTATATTATCTTTAATTTTTTTACTTTGTGAAGCGACCTTTATTATATATTGTATGACACAATTAGTAATTTGTTTTTGTAATTTAACTCTACTTTCCATCTTATAATTATTTTTTGTCTCTACTAAAGACACTAATCCATCTTGGATCAAATCTTCAACCGATAACCTAGTATATTTAAAACTATTAGCTATACCAACAATAAACTCTATATTATCTTTAATTAATTGATCATTAGTATTAATATTATAATTTAAATTATTTTTAAAAAAACTATTAATATCTTTTCTTATTATATAACAATATACATCAATAAATGATATAAAAACTTCATTTTTTAATAATTCACTATATTTACTATCATTTAATACTCTATAATCATTAGCTATTATATTTCTTAATATAACCCTAAAATTATTATTTTTTTTAATAATAGATTTATATTGTCTATATAATGGATAATAATTTAAATTATCAATTATTTTAATTAATTTATATATTTGTTCATAAGAATCATACACATCATTACTATAATAAACATTATATTTTATATATTCATTAATAAGTTCATAATTTTTATTTGAATAATGACACATATCATATATATATCTATCTAAATTTCTTTCTAATAATTCCATAAAATAAGTTATACATATATTATTATATAAATAACTATCTATAGTTGTATTTAAAATTTCATCAAATACTGATTTTTCTATTTTAGCAAACTTGTATTTTACTGTTACAGTATCTATAATAGGTAATAACATACAAATTTTTTTATCATTATTAGTCATAAAACCCCTCCTAAATTTATTTTTTTATATACTTATATTTAATAACTTTAAATAAAAACTTAATATTATTATTATAAAATCTTTTAATACGACTAGGTTCTTTTACTATTCTATAAAGCCATTCTAAATTTAATTTAATAAATATCTTTGGAGCACGTTTTTTAGTACCACTCATTACATCAAAGGAGCCCCCAACTCCAATGTATATTCCCTTACTTACTTTATTAAAATATTTAGCAATTATCTTTTCTTGATAAGGTATCCCCAAAGCAACCATACAAATATCTGGTTTCTTTTTTATAATGTCTTGCATTATTAAATCTCTGTCTTTAACATAGCCATTTGAATAACCTAAAATATTAATAT
>CALVSV010000070.1 GCA_944359595.1 uncultured Bacilli bacterium | reverse complement strand
TACAAAATATTTTGTATAATTTTTTAATTTTTTTTATTAAAAACACTTGATTTTGGTTAGCAAGTCTCTCTCACAATTATTTACAATCTAATAATACAATATTAATAAAATTAAATCAATAGTTTTTAAATAACTTTTACATAGTTTTTCTTTACATGTAAAATCTAAGGCTCATAATTATCATTAACAATTAGTTTTGTTTCACCATTTACTGGTATTGTTGCAATATCACCAATTATAGGTACATTAAACCATACATAAGTTTGAACAGTATAATATGCTTTCCCATCTCCATTATCATGTCTTAATATACATATTCCATTTAATGCAGTGCCTTCATTTTGTGGTACAAATGCATCACTCCCTAGTTTTGCTTCACATTGTGCTTGATTTATATCTCTAAAATAACTACTCGATTCTTTAATTGAAGCTATACGTTCTTGTGATGTAGCATTATACCCCTCAGACTGTTCTATTGCGTTTATTACTTTATTTTTAATTTGAAAAGCTTGTGAATAATTTATAGCTATAGCTAAAAATGCAGCAAAAAAGAAGATGAATACTATCATAATTTGAAATAAAAAACTACTACCAATTGATTCCCTCATATTTATTCATCTCCTAATATAACTCTAAATTTCTAAGTAATAGAACTTAATAATTTTTCACAATTTATTATATGAATCGTTAATCAGCCATTTCTTTACAATTCGATCCACTAGTTTCACCTTCAGGACAACATACCCATGTATGAACAACAGCTCCATCACTATCATAATCAGTGCCACTTTCTTCAGCGTGATATCCGGCACCATAAGTAGCTTCGCATGTATTAGTCATTAATTGTCTTTGAATTGCTGGCCAAATAAAAACATAGAATATTGCAGCTATGGCAGCTATGGCAATTACAACAATAACAGTCATATTTAATTCACCAGTCGCTTCTTTCATTAACTATCATTCCTCTCTCACAATTATTTACAATCTAATAATACAATATTAATAAAATTAAATCAATAGTTTTCAAATAATTTTTACATGGTTTTTCTTTACATGTAAAATCTAAGGCTCATAATTATCATTAACAATTAGTTTTGTTTCACCATTTACTGGTATAGAAAAGAGTTCTCCAATAATAGGCAATTTAAAATGAACATAAGTTGTTACTTTATAATAAGCGCTAGTACTACTTGCAACATCAACATTATATCTTCTAATACATACCCCATTAATTTCTGCTCCATCTAAATTGGTAATATGAATACCATTAAGATTTTCACCGATTTTGCCTTCACAATTTATATCATCACAATTACAACTTACATCTCGATAATAACCATTATCAAGCACTAAATCAGAAATTTTTTTCTTGATGTATTATTTATACCTTCACTCTGTTCAATATGATTAATAATATCATTTTTTGTTCTAAACGCTTGTGAATAATTTATTGCAATAGATAAAAATGCAACAAAAAAGAAGATGAAAAATATTGCTATTTTAAAAATAAAAGTACTCCCAATTGCTTCACGCATATATAATCATCTCCTCATATATTTTTATTCTTCCATAATTTGACAAGTTGGACCAACTACAGATGTACCTGTAGGACAACAATAATAATCGCCTGCCCCATCTTTTAACGCTCTTGCGCCTTCATCATTTAATATTGATCTACAAGAAGAACTACGAACCCCAGTAGATACAGCAGGCACAATAATTAAGGTTCCTATACCAGCAAGTGCTGCAATTATAATTACAACAATAACAGTCATATTTAATTCACCAGTCGCTTCTTTCATTAACTATCATTCCTGGTATCATATAAATGTAAATTAAATTTACTATTAGTGCGATATATAACGTGATCATTCCTGAACTAATGCGTTCGTGAGAGAGGACAGTTTATCACTTTATATTATTCGATTAAGCAAGTTGAATGTTTTATTCGTGTAATTAACTAGGTTGAATGTATATTGTGATTTTTCGCACAAATTAAAAAAACATGGGCTTAACTTAGCTCATGTTTTTATTCTTCTATTTGATTTGCTTCTCCAGTGAATTTTATATTAAAACTAATATCTTTTAAACTATTTTGTACTTCTCCTGTTTCATCTATATAAATATATATAATATAATCTTTGTTTAAATTGCCATCAGTAGTAATCATACCATCTATTATCTTAATGTTTGTTGTATCAGTAAATTCTCCTTCACTAATAAAATTATTATTATTATCATATACCTTATACTTTATATCAGATATCTCTCCACCAGTATATGATGGATTTTTAACAATATCGCCATTAATATTTACAGTATATGTAGCGTTTATTTTTGAATTACTATTAACATTTAAATCTACTTGCGCTATATTTGTATTATTATTGTTTTCA
Organism: uncultured Bacilli bacterium; assembly: GCA_944359595.1. GTDB lineage: Bacteria > Bacillota_I > Bacilli_A > RF39 > UBA660 > CALVSV01. Next base: position 15,167 of record CALVSV010000070.1, on the reverse strand, counting down.
TCCATGTTACTAGACCATGTAGTTGGTTGTATATTTTTATTGTTAATAATATCATTAATTGTTATGTTAAGTTTTAAATCAGTAGTAGTTATGATAATTGGTTCAGATTTATATGTATACCTAAAATATGCTAAAGTTGTAAACACACATATCATAAAAAATATTATTAAAGATAAAATTATTAATACTTTTTTATTTTTATTTCTTACTTTTTCCATAATTAATAATAATATCTCCTTTCTATACTTCTATAGTATAATATTAACATAATATTTATTTTTAATCAATTAAAAAATAAATAAATTAAGTAAGTAGACATATACTATACTTAATTTATTAAAGATATTGTAAAATTTAAATATAAAGCAAATAATAGCCATAATAAATATGGTATATTTATTAATCCAATAATTTTATTAATATTATAAAATTTTATTATCATAATTATAACTAATAATATTAATAATATTATCCAAATATAAGATAATGTATATAAATTTAATCCAAAAAATATTAATGTCCATAATGAATTAACTATTAATTGAATAAAATATATTTTTATTGCTTTATTTTTATCTTTATCATACGATTCTGATATAACATATAAAGATATAGCCATTATTAAATATAAAATACTCCATACTATAGGAAATATAAATTTAGGAACATCTATTATAGTATTTAAATTATTATATGTATTTGAATTTACTATAAATATAGAAAATAAATTAGCAATTAAAAAAGTAATAAATATATATATTAGTAATTTTTTAAAATTGATTTTCATAGTATCACCAATATATATTATTACTTTTTTATTTATATTATTATAAGAATTTTTTTAAGTTTTCTACTGCTCTTTCTTGCATAGCTACATACTCTTCAATAATATCATTTATCTCTTTATTAGTATCTTTATGATTTAATAGTTTCCTACCCTCTATGATGCCCATATTAGTGCCTTGAAGCAATAATTCTGCTATTTTTGAAGTACTATCATCTACAAGTGTTTTCATCTCTATTCCATACCAAGTCATAGCTTTATTTATAACATTTGTTTCGTGTGGTTCTTTAGTGCTGTAGTCTGGATATAATTCTTTTATTTTTTCTATTATATTTTTATATGTATCATATTGTATTCTTAGTTCTTTTTTTAATTTTTTATCTTTAACTTTGTCCATAATAAAATTAATAGCGTCAATACCCATACAAGCACCTTTATTTAATTCATCTAAAACATCTATCTCTTCTTTTTTCATGATATCCCTCCAATATTATTATTATAGAAATTAAGTATTTTATACATTTATTATATTTAAAAGACCCATAAATAAAATTCATGAGTCTTTTTGATTTATACTTTATGAAATAAATTTTTCTTTCTTAAATAAACTATAGTAAAAATACTAGTAGTAAGTAGTATAACTATACCAAGAATAGGATAAGAAATACCAGTATCTGGACTCTTTTCCATTTTTTCTTCATTACTTGTAACTCCTGGAGTCGTAGCTAGTATAACACCACTATAATTTGCATTACCACCAACATCTGCTCTATAATAATATATTTTATTTGCTTCAATATTGTTATCTGTATAGCTAGCACCATTTTTACAATCTACTTGCGCTAAAAGTTCATAGTTACTACCATTTGTAGATTTATATAAATTACATGTCTTACCAGCTTCAACATTAGCGCTTACTGTTACAGTAATTGAATTATATTTTACGTTATCAAATTCAATAGTTGGTTTTACTGTAGTAGTTTGTGTTGTTCCTGAACTTGATTCTGATCCTGAGCCCAAATCTAGATCTAAATAATTAATATTTATTTTAAATGTATCACATGCAGTACCTTGTGCTGTACCGCTTGCTGTAGTATATGAATAATCAAATGTAGTTACTTCAAGTCCATTTTCCGCCAAAGGTAAATTCTGTTACATACGTATTTGCTGTAATAGTTATCTTATTATTTGTGGAACTAATATTTAAACTAACACCACTACTTTCAAGAGAAGAATATGTATCACTATTTTTTAAAGCATTAACAACATCTTCAAACGATAAATTTTTAGCATACGCTCATTTAAAGGGAATAAATAACAAAAGAAAAGAAATCAAAATTAAACCAATTATTTTTTTAATATTTATTAACATTATTTTTCACTCCTATTATTTCATAGTATCATATTTAGATATAAATATAAATATAATTTTATAGGTGAGGTTATGAAAAATGCATGTATATTTTATTATAATTTAAATCCCGATAATATACATCAAAAAGATGGAGTATATTATTTTAAAATAAATAATAGTAGATATTATTTATACCCATATTATAGAGATATAAAAGAAGTAAATTCATTATATAAAATAAATATAGAATTAAAAAGAAAAAATATATATGTGCATGAAATAATATTAAATAAAGATAATAATATTATTACAATAATAGATAATATTATGTATATATTATTAAAAGTATATATAAAAGAAAATGAATTTATTGATATAAGTTCTATATCATATTTAACTAATAATACACTTATAAAGAAACAAGAAGATATATTAATACAAAAAGATTGGGCAACACTATGGGAAATTAAAAATGATTACTTAGAATATCAAATAAGTCAATTTGGTATAAAATATAAAGATATTGCTAATAGCTTTAGTTATTATATAGGACTTGCTGAAAATGCAATAAGTTATGCTAGAAACACATTATTAGAAAATAAAGATAAAATAAATTTATCTTTATGTCATAGAAGATTAAATACTAATAATACTTTATTAGATTTATTTAATCCATTAGAGTTTATTATAGATTATAGAGTAAGAGATATAGCAGAATATATCAAATCTTGTTTTTTTAATAATAAAAATAATTTAATAGATAAGATTGATAACTTCTTTAATATTATTAGACCTAATAATTTTGAAGTTAGAATGTTTTATGCAAGATTATTATATCCTACATATTATTTTGATATATTTGAAGATATTATAGATGAAAAATCAAATGAAAATGAATTAAATAAAATTATTGTTAGGAATAAAGAATATGAAATATTTTTAAAAGATGTATATATATATTTATCTAAAAACTATTACATTCCAGAAATATCTTGGATATTAAATAAAAAAAATTGATTTTACTCAATTTTTTTATTTAATAATTCCAGTTGATAATAGAAATGATACAACAAAGAAAAGCATTCCTAAAATAAATGTTATACGTGTAATAATAAGTTCTCCACCACGTTCTTTTCTATTACTGAATAGCTCGCTTCCTCCACCTTGTAATATATTTGATGCACTTTCTGCTTTACTACTTTGTAGAAGACATATAGCTATTAATAGTATTGAAATTATCATTAAAACTATATCCATAGTACTTCCCTCATTTCTTTAGTTATTTTATCATAGTATTACTTAAATGTAAATTATTTTTCTTCTAAAATTTCTTCTTCTATTCTTAATAATTGATTATATTTACTTATTCTATCACTTCTAGAAAGAGATCCAGTCTTAATTTGACCTAAATCAAGTCCAACAGAAAAATCAGCAATATAATTATCTTCTGTTTCTCCACTTCTATGTGAAATAATTGTTTTATAATTATTAGATTTAGCCAATTCTATAGTTTCTATAGTTTCTGTATAAGTACCTATTTGATTTACTTTTAATAGTATAGCATTAGCTATTCCTCTATCTATACCATCTTGTAATAATTTTTTATTAGTAACAAATAAATCATCACCAACAATTTGTAACTTATTACCTAATTTATCAGTCATATATTTAAATCCTTCATAATCTGTTTCATTTAATCCATCTTCAATAGATATAATTGGATAATTAGAAATTAATTCATCATAGAAATCTACTAATTCATGACTAGTTAATGTTTTATTTTCACCCTTTAATACATAAGTATTATTTTTTTCATCATATAATTCAGAAGCAGCAACATCCAAAGCTAATTCAACATCATCATATGGTTTATAACCTGCAATGTTAATAGCTTCTATTATTAAATCTAAGGCTTCTTTATTACTGTTAAGGTTAGGTGCAAAACCACCTTCATCACCAACACTTGTTACATATCCTTTTGATTTTAAAACTTTTTTTAATGCATGAAAAACTTCTGCTCCAATTCTTAATCTTTCTTTAAATGTTGAAGCTTTAGGCATTATCATAAACTCTTGAAAATCAACATTATTATCTGCATGTGCTCCCCCATTTAATATATTCATCATTGGTCTAGGTAAAGTTTTGCCGTTACCTACATATTTATATAGAGGGATTCCAGCATCAATACTTGCAGCTTTTAAGCAAGCTAAAGATACACCTAGCATTGCATTAGCGCCTAAATTAGTTTTATATTCTGTACCATCTAATTCAATCATTTTATAATCAATTTCTTTTTGATCATTAACATTCATACCAACTATCAATGGTTTTATTTTTTCATTAACATTATTAACAGCTTTTAAAACACCTTTACCATTATATCTATCTTCACCATCTCTAAGTTCTAATGCTTCTCTACTTCCAGTTGATGCACCTGATGGGACAGATGCACGCCCTAATATTCCATTTTCTAATATTACATCTACTTCTACCGTAGGATTTCCTCTTGAATCTAATATTTCTCTTGCTTTTATATCTTTAATTTTTGTCATATTATCATATCCTTCCCAACATCTAGTAATTTTACTAGTTAAAACATTATAACACGTAATTTATAAAAGGTAAATTAATTTATATCATTTACTATTTTTTTAAATTCTAAGCCTCTATCTTCAAATTTTTTATATTGATCCCATGAAGCGCAAGCTGGACTAAGTAATATGATGTCACCTTCAATAGAATTATCATAAGCATTATGTGTAGATTCTAATAAATTATCAAAAACATTACACTTTATATTATATTTATTACAAAAATCTTTTATTTTATTCTTTGTTTGACCATAAGCTACTACAAGCTTTACATTTTTCATATATGGATATAATTCATCAAAACTTTGTCCCCTATCAAGACCACCCATAATTAATATCGTTGAACTTTTAAATGACGATAAAGCTATCATAGTAGATTTATTATTAGTAGCTTTTGAATCATTATAAAATTTCCTTTTATTTTTACTACATACATATTCTAATCTGTGTTCTACTCCATTAAACGTCCTAATAACTTCTTTAATGTATTTATCTTCTACACCTATTATTTTACAAGCTAATATCGCACACATTATATTTTCATAATTATGCATACCTATTAATCCAATTTCATCTAACTCTAAATACTTATTATTTTTATAATAAATACTATTATTATTTATATATATATCTGCAACATTTTTACTAGAAAAATACATTTTATTACTATTTATATCTTTTGTTATATCCATACAATAATTATTTTCCATATTTATTATTGCATAATCATCTTTAGTTTGATTCCTAAATATTTTAGCTTTTGTTTTAATATAGTTTTCAAATGATCCAACATGATCAATATGAGCTTCACTAATATTAGTTATAACTGCTATATCAGGTTTAAATTTATCTAAATTTACTAATTGTTGTATAGATACTTCCGATACAACTATATCACCATTACTAATATCATTTAAAAAACTAATAAGTGGATATCCAATATTACCCGTTAAATGAACTTTTCTTTTACTTCTTTTTATAATTTCATATATTAATGTTGTTGTAGTTGTTTTACCATTAGTTCCTGTAATAGAAACTAATTTTATATCTTTTTTTGATAAAAAATAATATGCTAATTCCATCTCATTAATAACTTTAATATTATGTTTATATGCATATTCAATATATTTATGAGTATCTTTAATACCAGGATTTTTAATTATATAATCAAAATCATCTGTTAATAATTCATCTGGATGTTTACCTAATACTACTTTAACCCCCAACTCTTCTAATTCTTTAATATGTTTTTCGTCCTGCTTTTCATTTCCATCATTTAAAACTATTTCATTATTATATTGAGATAAAAACTTAGCTGCTTCATATCCACTTCTTGCCATTCCCAATATAAATATTTTTTTATTTTCAAACATAAAATCACCCGTTTCTTCTTATTATACTCTATTTTTTTTGATTTGTTAACAAATTTGTGGTATAATATATTAATTTTTTAAGGGGAAGTGATATTAATGAAATTATACGAAATACCAAAAGAAGTGTTTGACGATTTTCCTAGAAAAAACCATATAAGAAATTTTTATCAAACTAGTTACTATGGTGATTGGATGAAGAGACGTGGCTTTAATACATTATATTTAGCTATGATTGATGATAAAAATATAGTATATGCTCAAACATTAATAATATATAAAAATGTTTTTGGTAAATATAAGTATGGCTATGCACCTAGAGGTTTTTTAATTGATTATTATGATGAAAATATATTTGAAAAATTTACAAGTTTATTAAAGGATTATTTAAAGAAAAATAATTTTGCATATTTAAAACTTGATCCTGCAATAATAAATAAATCTAGAGATAAATCAGGTAATATAATTAAATATGGTAAAGACAGCACAAAATTTATTAAAAAAATGGAAAGTCTAGGTTACAAACATTGTGGATTCAATTTATACTTTGAATCATTAAAACCTAGATGGAATGCAGTTATAAAATTAGATAAAAGTGAATATGATATGTATAAATCATTTAATAAAGATATTAGAAATAAAATTAATAACGCTAAAAGAAAAGGCTTAGAAGTATATAAAGGTACTAGAGATGATATTAAAATATTTTATAACTTAGTTAAAAATAATTATAATAGACCAATAGATTATTATTATGACTATTATGATATATTTAAGAAAAAAGATATGTTAGATATTTATATGGTAAAAGTTAATACAATTAAATATTTGGAAAACTCTAAAAAATTATATGAACAAGAAATAGAAAAAAACAATAAATATGTAGAATATATATGGAAAAATGCCAATAAAACAAACAAGAAAATAGTAAATAGAAAAATAGAATCTGATAAATTAATTACAGTTTATAAAAATGATATTAAAATAGCAACACAACTATTAAAAAATTATCCTAATGGATTTATAATAGCTTCCTCTATGGTAATTAAATATAATAAACAAGCCCAATTTTTAATAGATGGTATAGATCCAGCCTATAAATCATTTAATCCTAATCATTTATTAAAATGGAATGTAATTAAAGAATGTATAAATTCAAAATATTATTATATAGATTTAAATGGAATAGTTGGTAACTTTAAAAAAACAAATAATAAATATTATGGATTAAATAAATTTAAACTAGGCTTTAATAGTAATGTTATTGAATATGTTGGTGAATTTGATCTACTAATCAACTATCCTATATATAAATTAGTAACTAAATATAGATCAAGGTGAAATATATGAAAAGTTTTGTAAAAAATGATAATGGATTTATTTGTGAAAATTGTAAATATGAAGTAAAACCACTAAACTATACTTCTAGAGATCACTGTCCAAATTGCTTATACTCGCTACATATAGATATAAATCCTGGAGATAGAAAAAATAACTGTCATGGATTACTTAAACCCATAGGAATAGAAAAATATAAACATACATATAAAATTATATATAAGTGTATTAAATGTGGACAAATACATAAGAATATAATGGCTAGTGATGATAATATGGACGAAATAATAAGAATATCAAATGTTGAAAAATAGACACGTGAGTGTCTATTTTTGTAATATTATTTCTTTATCATGATGTAAAATAATTGAATATAGTTCATGTAATGAACCAATACTACCGTACTCATCTTGTATTTTTTGTAATTCACACTTTAACTCATGATAATTTAATTTTTTAATTATTCTACCATTGTTTAATATATTACTATATTGTTTATCATAACAATAGTTAGCTGCAATATCTAAAAAATAATCTTCACATTCGATAAATGCATGATAATATGTTCCATTTAAAATATATGGTAATTCTACTAATATAACATTACAATCATTATATTCTTTTATAAAATCATATGATCTAGCAAAACATTCACCAGCTAATTGTTTATCAAATATATGGGATAATTTAGTGTTTTTAAACATATCACTTGCCCTATTAACAACAATATCTCCTACACTTGTTCTAATTTTATATAAGTTATTTTCATTTCTACACTCTTTTATTCCAGGCCACATTTCAACAAAATTTCTATTATACAATTTGTATAATGCATTTTGTATAGATGCTTTATAATTAAAACCATATCTATCTAATATATCTTCATATAATTTTTTGTTTTCACTATTTTTAATCGCACTATAATTTTTTATAACATCATCAAGAGGTCTTATAGATATATTATATGGTAAATAGTGATCACTTGATTTACGCAAATATTCATATAATATACTTTCAGCTATAGAGTAAATAGCTACATCTCTTCTCTCAACATTTTTCATGTTTTTCTTATGTATTTCAACCAATTCCATATTAAAATCCCCCTCTTTGCCAAATATTATAACACAAAATTATAAATAACGCAAATTAGTCCTTAATTTTAATAAAACCTGATGCCAATAAAAATAAACTACAAATTATTATAAATGTTTTTAAATCTTTAATAAATATTAAATAAATTACTATAATAATAAATCTAATAAAACTAAATAGTATTTCAGTTATAATAGAATAATTAAATGCATTATAATACTTCCCTATCGCATATAAAAACCTAGAAATAATAAGCTGATATATTTTCGCACTAATACCTTCTATAAACGTTATTATAATAACTAATAACTTTATTTTAATATTAATCTTAAGTATCCACAATAAAAAATATATGGGAGCAACAATATATAAATATGATTTCTTCTTCCTATTCATAATTCTAGAATATATAAATAAAACAATTATACTAGATATACTAATAACTATATTAAGTATACCTATAAACTTATAATTAGTATTTAAATATATATAAATATATAATGGAAAAATAGTTATCGCTAAAACTTTAAATTGTTCAATTATAAAAAATAATATATTAGTATTATCCAACTTCTTTAAAATACTAAAATCTATATAATTATTTTTATCATCTTCTAATTTAATTTTATATAAAAATATATTACTAATTATAAGAAGTATACTTGAAATTATTAATAAAAGTAAATTATTTGATTTATCTAATAAATATGTTCCAATAATAGATGATATTATAAAAGATATTTCAGTAATAATTAATATATTACCCATATATTTTGACATATTATCTTTTTGATATATATCAATTATATAACTATGTCTTAGTACCCAATAAATTGTAGAGTGTGCTGCATAAAATATTGATACTAATATTAATTTATATATATTATTATACATATAAAATAATATTAAATAAGTTAATATATAAAACAATACATTTATTAATATTAAACTCTTTATTTTATATTTATTTTTAATTTTAGGAATAATAAGTAAAAATATTATAGAAAATATATATTGTATTAATAAATATATAAATATTTGATTTATATTATAATGATTATTATATAATATTATAGGTATAAAACATTCTATAATATTTTTACCAAGAAATGATAAAAACGTAAAAAAACTAAATAAAAGATTATTCTTCATAATATCACTCTCTTATTTAGTTTTAACTTAAATCAATAAATTATTTATAAATTTTATTATAATTATAATAAGTTTTTCTTTTTATAATATCTTGTTGTACATTGTTAAATTTATCTTGAGATAAAATATATTTATAAGTTGTTTCAGAAACATTTCTATATTTAAATTCTTCTATTTTTACTACTAAATCATTAGGTTTAATTTCGTGATCTATATATTCTTCGCCATATTGATGTTTAATACAACTTGTAAACATATCGATAGAATATAAATTAGTTTTATTCATTCTATTTAATTCTAACATTAACTTTGCTCCACGTTTTCTACTTGTTGGTATCAATGTTAAATTAAAGCAATCATTATTTGAATATTTAGTTTTACCCTTAACTAAATATTCATCTCCTGTACCTTCACTTACTAAATATCCTAAAATCTCATTACTTTTTCTATCTTTAAATAGAGTATTTTCATATAACTTTCCTTCTAATTTAAAATATCTACTTCCCCAGTTTAAAACAATATTATAAAACCTACCATCTCTTTTTTGATCTTCAAAATTTATAAATTTATCAATATCCATTTCCATTTCCCCTGCTTTCTATAATATTTATATTATATTTAATATTATTAATATCTAACTTCATATTATTAATATATTTATTATTATCATATTTTATGATAATTTCACTGTCTACATTATTAATCTTAATATTATAATTAGCTAAAACAGTATTATCTTTATAATTAGTAATATATTCTTCTTTATTAGTATTAATTAAATATAATATATAATCCAAATCTAAAATATATATTTGTTCTGGAATACTTACTATTATATCATATATATTTGTATTTGTGTTAAAAAAATAATATTGTACTACATTTTCTAAATTATTATTACTTATTTTATATTTACTATTATCAGATAAAGTTATTTCATATTCATATTTATAATTATCATAATATTTTAAATTATTTATATTTATTTTTTCTACTTCTTCTTTATTATTATTATTATTTAAATTACTTTCTATCTTATCACTATTTAATCTAATAAAAATAACAATAGAACTAATAAATATAAAATAGAATATTAAGATAATAGTCGCTCTAACTCTTTTATTTTCCCAATTATTTTTAATATATTTATATATATTTTTCATCTATATAAACCTCTTACCTACTAATTTATCTTTATCTTTAATACCATTTAAATAATCTTTACAATACATTAATTTTTTACCAAATGGTTTTATTTTAGTTAAAATAATTTCTCCATCTTTACATGATACACCTATTCCATCTTTATATATTTTTATTATCTCACCTGGTTTATTACATATATTTTCACCTATTTTAGATTCATATACTTTGATTATTTTGCCATCTAAAGAAGTATAAGCCCCAGGATATTCACATAATCCTCTTATTTGATTATATACTTCTCTACTACTCTTATTAAAATCAATTAATTCTTCATTTTTACTAATATTATAGCCATATGTTGCTTCATTATCATCTTGTTTTATTTTATTTATATTACCATCAAATATTAATGGTAGGGTCTTTAATAATAGATTTTTACCCATTAAACTCAATTTATCATGTAATATAGATGTTGTATAATTATCTTCTATTTTAATGCTTTCTTGAGATATAATATCACCAGTATCCATACGGATATCCATATACATGATTGTTATACCAGTAACGCTATATCCATCTATTATTGCATGATGTATTGGTGCTCCTCCTCTTAATTTTGGTAATAGGGATGCATGTACGTTTATACAGCCATATTTTGGATAATCTAATATAGCTTTAGGTATTATTTGTCCATATGCACAAGTTATTATTATATCTGGATTTAAATTTAATATATCTTCATATTCAAGTTTGATTTTTTCTGGCTGGAATACTTTAATATTATGTTTTAAAGCTATTTTTTTTATTTCAGTTGGAGTTTTGACTTTATTTTTACCTACTATTTTATCTGGTTGTGTTACAACACCCACTACATTATAATGTTCTATTAAACCTTCAAGTACTGGTACAGCAAATAATGGTGTTCCCATAAAAACTATTCTTTTATTCATCATATAATCCATTCATTTTTTTATAAGAGTAAAATGTATTATATAAAAGCATTGTAACAGTCATAGGTCCAACTCCTCCAGGTACTTTTGTTATTAAACTTACCTTATCATATACTTGATCAAAATCGACATCACCAGATATTTTTCCATCGATTTTATTTATTCCAACATCAATAACTATTGCATCTTCTTTAACCATATCTTTTTTTATAATTTTAGGTACACCACAAGCAACAACTAATATATCTGCATCACTAGTATATTTTTTTAAGTTTATAGTTTTACTATGGCAAACGCTTACAGTAGCATCTTCTCTTAAAAATAATTCTATTAAAGGTTTACCAACCAAATTACTTCTTCCTACTATTACCACGTGCTTACCACTAATATCCACGTTATTAATTTTTAAAAGTTTCAATACACCGTTTGGTGTACATGAAATAAGTCCTTCTTCATTTAAAAATAATCTACCAATATTTTCTGTTGTTAAACCATCTACATCTTTAATAGGATCAATACAATTAATCAACTTTTTTTGATTAAATTTATCGGGTATAGGTAATTGTATCAAAATACCATTAACACTATCATCTTTATTAAGTTCATATATTTTATTTATAATAGTTTCTTCATCTATATTTTCATCAAATTTAATATGAATAAATTTCATACCTATATTTTCAGCTTCTCTTTTTTTATTTCTAATATAAATATTACTAGCATCGTTCTCACCAATTTGTATATCAACAACACATGGTTTTCTATCTAATTTATCAATTTCCAACTTCAATTCATTTTTTAATTGATTACTTATCATTTTTCCATCAATAATTTTATTCACTTATATCACTTCCTTATACCATAAAGGATATTTTCTAGTAATTTTTTCTACATGTTTTCGTATTCTATCTTTGTTTTCTTCACTACTATCGCATAAAACAGAGTCAATTAATTCAGCAATCTCTATAAAATCATCTTCAACTAATCCTCGTGAAGTCATAGCAGGAGAACCTATTCTTATACCTGAAGTAACACTTGCTTTTAATTTCTCATTAGGAATAGTATTTTTATTAACTGTAATATTTACAGATTCTAATATTTGTTGTGCCTCTAATCCAGTAATTTTATATGATTCATATACATCTAATAATAATAAATGATTATCAGTTCCACCAGTAACTAAAGTTTTTCCCATACTTATAAATTTATTTGCCATTGCATTAATATTTTTAACAACTTGCATCATATATGTTTTAAATTCTGGCATTAAAGCTTCATTAAAAGCAACAGCTTTAGCCGCAATGACATGTTCAAGTGGACCCCCTTGTATTCCAGGGAATATTGCGCTATTTATTTTTTTAATAATATTCTCATTATTTGTTAATATAATTCCACCTCTAGGACCTCTCAACGTTTTATGTGTAGTTGAAGTAACAACATCTGCGTAATCACATGGATTTTGATGTAAACCAGTAGCAACTAATCCAGCAATATGTGCCATATCGACCATTAAATATGCATCTACTTTATCAGCAATTTCACGAAATTTTTTAAAATCTATTTTTCTTGGATATGCACTAGCACCAGCTATAATCATTTTAGGTTTATACTTCATAGCTAATTCATTAACATTATCATAGTCTATAAATCCATTATCATCTACTTTATAACTTATTATATTATATTCTTTTCCAGAAAAACTTATTTTATAACCGTGTGTTAAATGTCCGCCAGCATTTAAATCCATACCTAAAACAGTATCACCAATATTTAATAACGCTTTATATACTGCCATATTGGCACTACTACCAGAATGAGGCTGTACATTTGCATATTTAACATCAAATAATTTACAGGCACGTTCAATAGCTAACTCTTCTACTTCATCTATATATGTACATCCTCCATAATATCGTTTAGAACTATATCCTTCTGCATATTTATTTGTCATAACAGAGCCTTGTGCTTTTAATACATCATTACTTACAAAGTTTTCACTAGCAATCAATTCAATATTATCTTCTTGTCTTCTTCTTTCTTTTTCAATTATATCAAAAACTTTATCCATGCATATTACCTCCTTAAATAACTATAATATTATTTTAACATAAAGTATAAAAAAATGTTAATATAACATTAACATTTTATATAGATAAAATATACGGGTTATCAATAGTGCCATCTCCAGATGAATATAAAACATCAGATTTTAAGTTAATAACTGGCACCACGCCGCCATCAATATCGACAGTACCGCTGACCCAACGACCATTATAATTGATACCGAACTAACCAGCATAACTACCGCTGAAGTAAAGAGGCGTCCCCAGCCAATAATAGCTTCCTTTTTGTAAATAGTAGTCAGTGTTATAAGAACCAAATTTTTCCGCCTACAAATGCTACCTCGTCCGCTGTTAATAATCCGATCTTTAAATCATATTCTCCTCCATATGTTTTTGTTGTGTTCGGACACATAAATTGTGGCGTTTTATTATCAACTAATCTTCCGTATGCTCCATAATATATTTCGCTTCCTGATACACTTGATACTGAAGTATCGTTACAATACCTAGTATTAGCTATTAAACTATCATATTCGCTTAAATTTGTTGTATACCAATTTTCTAAATATGTTTTAATCCTACTATTTGTTCCGTCTTGCACATTTGGTGCGCTATTATCATATGTGTAGCCTACATATTTTTCATTATTATAACTTGAATTGAATTGAATACTTCCTACTTTTTCATCAGATATTATTCTTGTTGTGCCATCTCCGTTTACTCTGACTATCCTCCATAATGTTTCCATATTCCCTATTTTTACATAATTATCTTCTACCGCTCCTCTAAAGTAATATGTTTCTCCATCGTCATCAATACCTTTTATTAATCCTTCATCTGTTGTTGCTGTAGTGTTAAAGTTTGGTGTTGTCTCAACTATTGGACTGTTGTTATTTTTTATTATTGTTGATAAAAGGTCTGCGCTCTTTTCTTGATTACCTTCTACTGTTATTTTAGAACTAAATGTTTTATTCATTAATATACTTTGGTCTAAATCATTTTCACTTATCCAAATATATAACTCGTAATTTTTATTATCCAATTGTGGTAACTCTATATTTTTTGTTAGTAATAATTCATTGTTTGCGACATTTCTAAAGTTACCATTACTTATCTTTGTATCTCCAGAATATAGCGCCCATTTAAATTCTAAATTCGATAATTCTGGATCCATTACTATATCTGTTAATTTTATATCTACATATGCTAGTGATGTTCCAGTATTATCAATATTAAATGCAAATTTATTTGCTTTTTCCTTTATTTCAGTATCATATATTGGTACTATATCATCTATTTCAACTGTATCGCTAATATTATCAATATA
>CALVSV010000069.1 GCA_944359595.1 uncultured Bacilli bacterium | reverse complement strand
GATACAGTTTTAAAAAGAATGAATAGGAAATATGATACAAAATATTTTTATAATAAAATAAATAAAATAAGAAATATTAGACCAGAAATATCGATTTCAACAGATATTATAGTTGGTTTTCCAGGGGAAAGTGTGACTGAATTTAATGAAACTGTTGAATTTTCAAAAAAAATTAAGTTTACCAAAATACATGTATTTCCTTTTTCAAAACGTGAAGGAACAAAAGCTGCAAATATGAAAGATCAAATAGATAATCGTATAAAAAAAGAAAGAGTACATATTTTGTCTAAAGTTAGTGATGAATTAGGGAAAGAATATAATGATAAATTTAAAGGGAAGAAGATGGAAGTACTATTTGAAAATAAAAAAGATGATTATTATATAGGGCATACTTCTAATTTTATTGAAGTAAGAATAAAATCAGATAACGATTTGAGAAATAAAATGGTAGATATTATTTTATAATGGTGGGGAATATGGAAAAATATAAAGAAATAGAAAAAAGTATCATAAAAAAATATAGAAAACAAATTTGGGGTAAATTTTTAAGAGCATTAAAAGATTTTGAATTAATAAATGAATCAGATAAAATTTTAGTATGTGTGTCTGGTGGTAAAGATTCTATGTTGCTCGCTAAATGCATAGAAGAATTAAAAAAGCATAGTAAAGTAAATTTCGAATATAAAATAGCTATTATGAATCCTGGATATAATAAAGAAAATCTAAATTTAATAATAGATAATTGTAAAATATTAAATATTGATCCAATAATATTTGATAGTGATATATTTAATATTACGGAAAATATAGATGGGAATCCTTGTTATTTGTGTGCTAGAATGAGAAGAGGTATACTTTATAATAAAGCTAGAGAATTAGGTTATAATAAAATAGCTTTAGGTCACCATTTCAATGATGTAATTGAAACAATTATGTTAAATATTTTATATACTGGTCAATATTCTTCTATGATGCCCAAACTTAAAAGTGATAATTTTCCAGGTATAGAGTTAATTAGACCTATGTATTATATAAAAGAGGATGATATTATTAGTTGGGCAAAATATAACGATTTAAAATTTATTAATTGTGCGTGTAAATTATCTAAAAATAAAGAAAAAGAAAGTAAAAGGTATTTAGTAAAAAAAATAATTGAAGATTTAAAGAAATTTAATAAAGATGTTGATTGGTGCATATATAAATCTAGTTGTAATGTTAATTTAAATACTATTATTTCATATAAAGATGGTACAAAAAAAATTAGTTTTTTAGATAAATATAATGATAAAAATAATAAAATGTGATATACTAATAGTACCTAAAGATTTAGTTGGTCACTTATTAAAATCTGACTAAAAGAATATATAAGGGAATCTAACGTATTATTTGTGTTGAAGACCTATTTTTAATAGGGATCCTAATAATAATACCGTGATGCCCACCTGTAAAAACTGCAGGTTTTTATTCTTGTACCGACTTTTCTTTGGGTTTTTTTGTTTTTAAATGGATGTGATATAATGAATGAGTTTTCTAGAATAGAAGAGCTTATAGGTATAAATAATTTAAATAAAATTAATGAGTCAAGAGTATTAGTATTAGGAGTTGGGGGTGTTGGGTCTGTTTGCGCTACAACACTTATAAGATGTGGTATCAAAAATATAATTATTATAGATAATGATAATATAGATATAACAAATATTAACAGACAAGTTATGGCTTTTAGTGATACTATAGGTATGAAAAAAATAGATGTATTGGAAAAATATTTAAAGAAAATAAATCCTAATATAAATGTTATTAAAATTGATAAATATATTGACCAAAACAATATTGATGAAATATTTAATTTAGATTTTAAATACGCTATAGATGCATGTGATAGTATAAATACCAAAGAAATATTTATAAAAAAATGTATTGATAATAATAAAGTATTTATATCTTGTATGGGTACAGCTAATAAAATGGATCCTGAAAAATTAAAAATAATGCGTATTGATAAAACTGAATACGATCCATTATCAAAAAAAATTAGAAAATGGGCACGAGATCAAAACTTAGATAAAAAAATATATGTAGTTTCATCATCTGAAAAGGTAATAAAAAAAGATAAATTGGGAACAATGAGTTTTGTTCCTAATACTGCAGGTATTTTATGTGCAAAATATATAATAGATAAAATAATAAATAAAATTGATTGATGGTTAAGATACAAAAAAATTTGTATCTTAATTTTTATACTAATAACAACAAAAAGCAAACATAAATTTGATAATTAATTTCTTTTGTGATATTACATATACAGTTTATTAATTAGAGGAGGAAAAATAATGAGTTATTATAAGATTTTAGAAGAATTTCTAAATAACGTACAACAAAATGGTACTTATGCTACACGTGAAGAATTAGTAGAAGCTATTATTGAAGATGACATTAAGCTTTTATAGGAATTACGTAATAATTATCCTATTCCAGGATATACTGTTGGTATGAAAGCAGGAAACATTAACGTAAAAATGCTTGCTGGTACTATGGGTGTTACTGGAAAAAGCATGAGAGAAGATGCTATTTTTGATATCGCTTCTACATCTAAATTCTATACTCAAATTATAGCTTATAATCTATTAAAAGAAGGGGCATTTACTTTAGATGATAAAGTAAAAACGTAGGGGATTTAACTATGCGAGATGTACTGACTTTTAAAGAAGTTGGAAAATATTACTGGTAAGTCTTATCAAGCTTTAGTTGATTACTATATTATTAATAAATTAGGTTTAAAAGATACACATTTAGTTCTTCCAAAAAATAAAATTGAAAGATTTACTGGTAGTGCTAATTTTGCCGTTGGTATGGTTAACGATCCTAGTGCTCTATCTGTTGGAGGCTATAGTGGACATGCCGGTGTTAAAGCTACTAGCGATGACTTAATCACTTTAGGTAATGGTGTTTTATCTGGAAAAATTTTACCAAGTGATATGTTATCTGATGCATATACTCCAGGTATTAAATCTAACCGTGGTATTATGG
>CALVSV010000068.1 GCA_944359595.1 uncultured Bacilli bacterium | reverse complement strand
AATAAATTAGATGAAAATCAAAGATTAGAAGGAGATTTACAAGCTGAACTATTCTATAAATATTCAAAGTATGCTGATAATAATAGTACAAACAGTATTTATAATAATAGTAGTATTAAGAATAATCTTGTACTTACAAATATATATGAAAAGACAACTGATGGTTCTTATTCAAAAAGAAATAATAGAGAAATCAAAGATATATTATCTAGTGTTGGTGTAAAAAATTCTGATGATCAAAACATAATTATTGAGCAACTAAAACGTTGTACCGACGCAGAAGCGGTTGCAGAAGTTCTTAATGGTTTTATAAAACAACACAATACACAAGCTGAAACAAAAGGTCCTGATAAAATTGATCTTATTAATAATCAGGATATAAAAAAGATCAGCAAACAACTTATGTTAAAGAGAAAAAATTTGCTGAACAATCTAATTTCTGGTGATGCGAAGATTTTTGAAGGCGGCTCTGTTATGTTAGATACTGTTGAAAAGTATGCTGCAGGTATGAATTATCGTGAATTTGGGGAGAAAAATGAGTTAAAAGGACAGCTTTTAAGTGCTGTTAGCAAGATGAGAGAAAGAGAAAAAACTTTTAGAGAAAAAGCTGATACGATTCAAAAGTGTAAAGAATTTAACGCTAACAGAGCTATGACAGCAGCTGAATTTATAAGTAGGATGAATCTTGCTAATAGTATTATTAGTAGATATGAAAAACAAGGTGAAGGTGGTAGTGTAAGTAAGGATGACTATGAGTCAGCAAAAGCTAAAAAGAAAGAATTACTTAGTCAAAAATATGATTTTTCTCAGACAGGTAGACATTGGTACAATAAAGGTGTAGGTAGAAGGTTTGGAAAATCTGCGAAGAAAAATTTGTGTTATGGTATGCAAGCTGTCGCATATGCAGGTTCTTTATTTTGTAAATTTTGTGTGAATTTTCTTCCAGGTATAGTAGCTATAGCTGCGGTAGGTGGGCTAATATGGGGAGCTGTTGCACTTTTTGCTTTAGGCGGTGGATTAGCTATTACTGGAGGTGTTGCTGTTGCAGCTTTAGCGCTTACAGCAGCGATTGGTGCGACATATGGATTAGTGAAATACCACACATCAAAGGGCGTAGCTGAAGCAAATAATCGTCTTAGTGGTTGGCCTGAGTTCTGGCGTGATAAAGCTCTTAAAATAAAAGAGGAAAAACTTATGGAAAAAGCCGCAGTAACTTTAGAAAAGAGTAATCATGCATTAACTGTTCTTAAGGGTGAAGTGTATGAAGTTAACAATAGACTTCAAGACTTAGATGCAAACCCTCGAGATACATTTAAAAAACTAAAACGTGATCCTATTAGTGAATCAGATATGACATTAACCAGTAAGAGATTAAGAGGCGTTAGGGGTACTAGATTTAAATGGGTTAATGAATTCACTGGAGAAGATGGTATTGAACATAAATTTATGAAAGGTACAATACATAGAACAGCTGATATGAATGCTTCTGAAGCTTTTGCTGATATGAAGTTGAAGAAATATGATGAAGATATGACGGCTATCATGAAAGCATTTACTAAAGTTAGAGCAGCTGGTTTATATGAAAAAGCGGATGTACAAAATACTATGCCGGATATAAAGGAAGATAAAAAAGGTCAATCTAGATAATACTAAATAATTAAAAATAGTCTACAAATTGTAGACTATTTTTATGTTTATTAATACTTGAAAATAATAATATAGAAAATATTATAAAAATATGTTTAATGCTCTGGTGGCGGAATTGGTAGACGCACTAGTTTCAGGTACTAGTAATTGTAAAATTGTGAAGGTTCAAGTCCTTTCCAGAGCACCATTAAGGATTAAAAATGCAATTTATTGACGAAGCACATATATATGTAAAAGCAGGAAATGGTGGTAATGGCGCTATTAGTTTTAGAAGAGAAAAGTATATTCCTAAAGGTGGGCCTGATGGTGGTGATGGTGGTAATGGTGGAAATGTTATTATGAAATGCGTTGCTAATTTAAATACACTTTTAGATTTTAAATATATGAAAGAATTTATAGCAGAAAATGGTGAAAATGGGCATGGTTCCAACAGTCATGGTAAAAAAGGACAAGATTTAGTTATCAAAGTTCCAGTTGGTACGGAAGTTTTTTTTGATGATGAAGAAGAGGCAAGTATAGATTTTACAGAAGTTGGACAAGAAGTAGTTATTGCAAAGGGTGGTAATGGTGGTTTTGGAAATGCTTATTTTAAATCGTCAGTAAATCAAGCACCACGTAGAGCTAACCCAGGACAGGAAGGTGAAGAATTTGATTTATTTTTAAAATTAAAAATTCTTTCTGATGTGGGACTTATTGGTTTGCCTAATGCTGGAAAATCTACATTTTTATCTGTAGTTAGTAAAGCAAAGCCTAAAATTGCTGATTATCCTTTTACAACACTTGAACCTCAATTAGGTGTTGTTAGTGTGGATGATTATGATTTTGTTATTGCTGATTTGCCAGGTTTAATTGAAGGTGCTAGTGAAGGTAAAGGCTTAGGTGATAGATTCTTAAAACACTCAGAAAGGTGTAGCGTATTATTACACTTAATTGACTCTAATAGTGAAGATGTTGTAAATACTTATAAAATTATTAGAAAAGAATGACAACAATATAGCAAAAAGTTATTTGAGAAACAAGAAGTTATTGCCTTGACTAAATGTGATTCATTAACACAAGAAGATCTAGAAAACAAAAAGAAAGAATTGCAAAAAGTTATAAATAAAGATACAAAAATTTTTGTGATATCTAGTGTAGCTAAAATTGGTTTAACAGAAGTATTAAGAGAATTAAAAAGTGAAGTTATAAAAGTTAAGGAAAATAACATATAATAATTATTTTATAATTATAACTCAAAGAACCCTACTAATTTTCATTAGTAGGGTTTTGCGATTACAATTATAATTATATATTATTATGATATTTTATACCAATATGTATCTGCATTTAGAAAGCATTGCATATTAGTATCTTCATCTTTTACTTCATCAAATTCTTTTTGTTATATTATTTATTTAACTTTATACCAATCTGCATTGCCTTCTTTATCAACCATACACTGCATTCTATTATTACCATCTACATCTTCTACAATTGCTGTATTTGTTACTTCAAAGTCATAGTCACCCCAATCTATGTCATTATCTACTAAGAATGGCTGTTTACATTTAGGAAGCTCTTTACATTCATAAATCATTTTAATACTTCCATCGGTATTAGTTTCCCATTGTCCAGCGGTTCCACATTTAATAGCAGGTCTATTATCAATTATAGTACCATCAATTTCTCTAAATGTTGACATTG
>CALVSV010000067.1 GCA_944359595.1 uncultured Bacilli bacterium | reverse complement strand
CCAAAATATACGTGTCTCGTTCATAATTTTTCCGATACATAAATTATATATCATATGATTTATTTAAGTCAAGAAATTTTTTATTCTAATCACAAAGGCCATCACAATAAACAAGATTGAAAGAATTCATAAATAAATTTTTATGAACCTCATAACTAGTAATTGTATAATCTTCATCGCGATTATAATAAACACTACCGTTTTCTGTTTCATATTTTATAAACGGTGAACTATTTAGAATTGTAGATAATTCGTTTTCTAATTGATCAGCATCTTTTGGGCTTTTAAAAACTATTAATTCATCCCAATATTCACCTTCAATTATAGAATATGATGGAATGATTAATTCTTTATCGTAATCTTCTAATTCATAGGTCATTGTTCCATCAGGATAAATTTTGCTATATTGATTGATTTGATCAAACATCCAAATAATTCCACTCAAAGATAATATTATCAATGAACCTAGGATAAATATTGTTATTAATAAGACATTATTAATTTTTTGAATTTTTTTATTATCCTTTTTTTTCTTTTTCAATTTGCTTTTTAATATTTCATTAACAACTACTACTAAAATTGCTTCAAAAAACGAAACAAAGATAAATATCCAAAAAGTAATATCTGTTATATTTAATGGCCACCCCATAACAGTCCAAGTAATTAAAATTAAGAATATAATAATTCCACTGGAAATAATAATTTTGCTATTATCTTTATTCATAATAAACCTCCTTAACTAAACGAATATATTATATCATTTATTGTAATATCTTCAACTGATTCTGGTGATTTAACAACCGGATATATATTAAAATCTGGATTATCAGCTATTTTTTCTAAAGCATTGTTAACTTCAACTGGGACATCAAGGATTATCGAAGCAACATTCTTGTTTTCGGAAGTTATTACATTATCTGCATTATCTAAATAATAATATATTTTAATGTTTTCTACTAGAGGTGTGCTAATAATATAATTATCTTCATTCCCATCTAACCAAAGGTCTACATAATCGTAGTTTTTTATAATACTTTGATATTCTCTAGGAACATTTACATTATATAAACTTTCATAATCTTGAGAATCATATATTTCAGTTACAATTCCACTAGCATAAAAAAATTCATTTTCCGATATATTACCTGAGCTATGTTTACCTATAATTGAATTAGTATCTAATATAATATTGCTATTTTGAACAAAATCTTTATAAACTGAGGTATATTTAATATCTTCTTCAGTTATAGTTTCATATTTGTTTATGGATTTGCTAGCTATAGGAACTTGGATATATAAACTTTCTATATCTTCTTTTTTTTCATAAAATATATCAAATACAGTAAAACCAATCGTCACAATAGCAATAATAATTAATAAAACTACTTTATACTTCATAAATCATAACTCCTACTATTAAGATAAGCATTGAAATATTCATTTAAATAAATTGGGCCTCGATAATCTACTAAGTTTGGATCACTTATAACTGGAGTTATAGTAATATTTAAGTGAGAGATAATATTTAGATACCTAAAATTATCTTTTAAAACTTCTAAATAAAGATAGTTATCATCAACAGCAATAACATCTATACCAGAAATAAATGGACCTTCTAGCTCTCCAGATAATTCCAAAGTAATATAATCTTCACTTGTAAAAACATTTGCTTCTACTGTTTGCAAAGGATATAGGTATGTTCCTGGAGTCAGTGGTTCAATAGCAGGTTCAGTAATTGGAATAGTTTCTACTATCTTATTACTATAAAACAAGCTTCCTTGGGGTATAAAACTGTCTTCAGTAACATACATATCAATTAATTCATCTTTATTTCTAATAATACTTTCAGGTATATCAGTATCAGGTATTGATATATATTCTATATCATCTAATTTAATTTGACTGTATTCCAAAATATCTTTTTTAGCAACAGGAATTTCTACCAAGTTTGTTAATGGCTCGTGGGCTACTGGAGGTGCAACAAGTTTATAAATAGCTAAACCTACTACTCCGCCGAGAATAATACTTAAGATAATAATTCCAATATTAAGTGCATGTTTTTTCACAAAGTTTCTTTTCCTTCGCTAGCTTTTTGGATCATTGGAATGTAAATATTTTCTAATATTTTTGCTCCTTCTTCAGTATCAGCTTCCGCTCTAAATATTATATTTGGCCCTGTGTTGCTAGCCCGGACTAAAGCCCAACCGTTAGTATAAGTTATTCTTACCCCATCAATATCATTTATTGGATAATTCATACTCTTAGCATATTCTTTAATCTTATCGACAACTTGAAATTTAAGATTATCAGGAGTTGGAATCTTTATTTCTGGTGTTGCGTAATATTTAGGAAACTCAGCAACTATTTTACTTAATTTATCACTAGTTTTACTCATAATTTCTAAGAATCTCAAAGTGGCATAAATAGCACTACCACAATCGGCATCACGATCTCTAAAGAAAATATGACCAGAAAATTCAGCACCGAATGGAAGATTATCTTGATGAACTTTAAATTGAGTATAACTAGCACCGGTTCGATAACAAATTGGTGTTCCTCCGAGACTTCTTATATAATCATCGACACTTTTTGAACATTTGATGTCATAAAGAAAAGTCTTGTTATTTACATTATAAAACATATCTTTAATGCAAATAATCATGAAGTATTCAATCGGCAATATTTCACCATTATCCATAACAATACCTAAACGATCTCCATCACCATCATAAGCTACTCCAAAGTCAGCTTTTTCTTTTTTTACTTTTTCTTGTAATTGTTTCATATTTTCTTTAACTGCTGGATCTGGATGATGGTTTGGAAAATTTCCATCTAAAGTATCATTTATATATATTGGAGTACAAAAACTACTGTCAAATACTTTTTTTATTATGCTACACGTAGCTCCATTACCACAGTCAATAACAATTTTTCTTTTATTTTTACCATATTTTATAGAATATTTTAAATATTCTATATATTTATCCGTAATATTACTATTGGTAACACTGCCTTGACCACTTTTGAAATTGCCAGTGAGTATATAGTTTTTAAAGTCTTCAATCATTTCACCACGAGCATTAATCATACCATCAAAAGAAAATTTAAATCCATTATCATTTTTGGGATTGTGGGAAGCGGTAACCATTATTCCTGGCATTTGATTTAGATAACGGCCATAATAATTCATTGGAGTGGTTGTTAAGTTATAATTTATAACATTACAGCCACTAGAAGTGATTCCCTTAATTAAATTTTGAGTTAAAGACTCACTTGAAAGTCTATTATCATGAGAAACTATGCAGCTATTTTTATTATATTTTTCTTGTAAATATGAACCATAGCTTCTGCCAATTGTATAAGCTGTTTGTTCATTAATTTCTGCAGGATATATCCCTCGTATGTCATAAGCCCTAAAAATATTTGTATCAATATCATTCATTTGTATCACCCTATCTATATTTGATTATAGCAAATGA
>CALVSV010000066.1 GCA_944359595.1 uncultured Bacilli bacterium | reverse complement strand
TGATGAAGTAATGGGTAAGACGCCCTATAGCACAATCCCTAGTGAGAAATATGGTGGTTATACATATGATAATAGCGCACCAAATGTAGGAGACGGAACTTCATCAATAATAAAAACATATTTAGAGAATTGGTATACAACAAATTTAAGTGAATATGATAATTTAATAGCTAATACTAGATTTTATAATGATACAACAATATCAAATACGTCAAATAAAACTATATATTTTAGTTCAAAAGAAAGGTTAGATGAAAATAAAATTCCACAGTTCATATGTCATAACACTACAAATTTATATGGAGGAAAATATGATTTAAAAGTAGGATTGTTGTCAACTGATGAAGCAGCGTTTGTAGGTGGTGAATATTATGCTATCAATAAATTTTTTTATTTACAAAAAATGGACTCGTATTGGTTAAACACACCATATTCATTTACTTTAAATGATGCTCGTACATTTGTTATTCACCCTCAAGGTCATTTTGGTGTATCTACTGTTCATTTGAGTTTTGGTGTTATGCCTGTTATCAATCTAAAATCTAACGTTCTTTATACAAGCGGTGATGGCACTAAATCAAATGCATATTTAGTTAATTAAATTTACAAATAATATTTACAAAAAATTAATAATAATATATACTTATTATAGTAGAATTGAAAGAGGTAATTAAAGTGAATAAGTTATATGTATTATTAATTTTTATTATTAGTATGATTATTATATTACCTGGTAATGTATTTGCTGAAGATAATGTTAGACTGTCGTTGTCTTGTAATAGTACTAGGGATCAAACTAATAATATTTCATGTGATTTAATGGCAAATACATATGGTAAGACTGTAAAGTCTATATCATTTAGATATAGTATTGATAATTCTATAAAGTTTTCAAAATTTGATACAAATGTTGGTAGTGCGAAAACAAACTCAACAACTATTAGTATTGATAATGCTGATTTTAGTGGTAATAATGTAAAAGTAGGTACAATCTATTTTAAGAGTGTAAGTGGGTCTAGTGGTAACAAAAATATTAGATTGCTTGATATATATTATTATGTAGATAATGCTAGATATAATCATTCTCAAATTAGTGATAGTGTATATATTAGTTTATCAACTACTAGAGAAATAACATCTATAAATTTAAGTAGTGGTATATTATCTCCATCATTTAGTTCTAATAGATATAATTATACAGTAGATAATTATAAAGAAGATAATATAACTATTAGCGCTAATCATAATGGTAGTCAAATTACTGGTACTGGTAACCATAAATTAGATCTTGGAGAAAATACAATAAAATTGGTTGTAACTGCACAAAATGGTAGTACTAGAACATATAAAATAGTTGTTAATAGAGTTGATACAAGAAATAGTGATACTAAGGTTGCTAATATATTAATTAATGATACACCTATTGAATTTGATACTAATAATAGAGAATATAATATTAATATAACTTCATCAAAAGCAAAAATATCAGTTGAAAAAAATATTGCTACACAAAAAATAGAATATAATCCTGGTAATACTATTGAATTAGAGCTTGATGAAGTAAAAGATGTAATAATTAATGTAACATCAGAGTCTGGTGCAACAGATAAATATACATTACATATAAAACGTATAGCAAGTGATGATCCAACATTAAATTTTAAGACATTTAAAATAAATGGTGAAGATTTTTTACTTGATGCTGAAAACAATGTATATAATATAAGTGTTGCAAATAGTGTTACTGAACTTAATTTAGAATATGAACTTGAAGATAGTGCATCAGAAGTAACTATAGAAGGTAATGAAAATTTTAAAGTTGGTACTAATGAAGTAATAATTACGGTTAAAAATCAAAATGATGAAGAAAAAAAATATGTGTTTTGGGTTGATAGAAAAGAAGATGTAGAAGTATTAGAAAATAATTTGGAACAAATTTTATTAGAGTTAGATGGAAATAAAAATAAAATAAGTGTTTCAATAAATGAAAAAGATGATAATAAGTTAATATATAAAGATGTATTAAATAAATTATGTAAAACTGATAAACAATTAAGTTATGATATATTAAATAAAAATGATGGGATAATTTATTCTATAATACTTGATAATATTAAGTGTGGAGAAGAAGCGTTTGAAAAAGATATAGATATTACTTTAGATATTACTGATACTAATGGGGATATAAAAAAATTAGTAAAGAAAAAAAACTTTTTATATATAAAAGAAAATGAAATAGAATTACCTAGTGGTAGTAAGATAAAATTGTTTGTTGGTGATCTATTTAAAGATGGAACTAACATATATATATATGAATATGATAAAACTAAACTTGTTACATTACAAAAAAAGATAAAAGTTAAAAATGGATTTATAACGTTTGATGCTCGCGAATTATCAAATATAGTTGTTACTGATTATAATAAAGATGCTGTTGAAAATGTTATAGATCCTACAAATAAAACAGATAGCAAGCCTAATAAGTTATTTGTAAGCATTTCGCTTATTGTTGAATTTGTAGTTATAATAGGACTTGTAATATATATAATTATTAATAATATTAAGATGAAAAAAATTGATTTAGATATTTAAATAAAGAAGATTGTTAGTATGATATTCTAACAATCTCTTAATAATAATATGGAGGATAATAATTTGGTCTGTTACAGTATGGTCCATAACATGGTGCATTATAATATGGTCTATAAAACGCGGGAGCAAGTAATCCACCAGTTATGCCACCTAATACAAATGGTACTAAGAAACCTCTATCATCTACTGTATACATCATATTATTTTCGTCAATATTTGATCTATTCATAGAATAGTTATTATCATAATAGTTATACATCAATAACACTCCCTTCAATATATAATATGATTATATATATATTTTGTAAACTTATATGTCAATAAATATATATGTTATTGACTAATAAAAATTAAAATGTTATATTTTAAATAGAATAGGATGTGAATTTATGAGCAATAATATAAGTACAATAACTGTTAATCGTTTATTAACAACAGATACAATAAAAGATATTAAAAATTATATTACTAGTGGTAATTATACATATTTTAGAGCTATTGATAAATTAGGCAATGAATTGTTGTGTGGTCCTGTCGTAACAAAATCGAAAGAATGGGAAATGATAACAAGAAAAATGAACGATTTAAAATATGATAGAGTTATGCAAATGCAACCGAGTAAGATTGTATGTTCTAAGGGTAAAATAAATGTTTATAAAAGACCAAAATCTAAAACAAAAATGGTATTAAAAAGGATTAGAGGGGGCGTAATAGCTATATCACTTATATCAGCATTAGGATTTAGTATTGGATATGGTGCTTCACAAGTAAAAAATTATTTTGTCAATAATCCGGATAAATACGATACCATAGTAAATAAAGTTGATGATATTATGTTTTCTGGAATGGATAGTAGTGATCTAGATAAATATTATTCAGAAATATATCAAAAAGATCCTAATAATCAAGCTGCTAAAAATTACTTTAATCAAAAAATGGCACAAGATAGAGAAAACGCAATACAAGAAGCAAAAGAAGAAGAAAGTAGGATGTTGGGTAGATAACATCCTTTTATTATTTACATCTTTAATTTTACGTGTTATAATGTATTTAGTTTTTTACGGGAGGTAATATTAATGAAATTTAAATTATCTGCAGATCCAGAAGATTGGTTAATATTTGTTTTGATGTTAATAGTTATGCTTTATTTAGTAGCAATAGCAGTTTTAAATTTTTCTTCATTAATTGGTACAGGAGAATTTCATGGGTTAAATCCAATACCTGCTTTTACTAATACAACATACTTAATGCCCACTATAGTATTTTATATTGTAATGGTTTTAGTTGCTTTTGGTAGTGTTAATTCTTACTTTTTTGATAGAGATAAAGGTGTTGGTATAACTACACAAAAATCTACAAAAGGGTATGCGACGTGGACAAAAGCTAAAGATCTAAAAAAAGAGTTAAAACCAGTAAATCCTAGTGAGCCAACTAGCAAATATGCCGGGATTCCACTTATAAATGATGGTAAAACTGTATGGGTTGATGATGGTGCATATCATAATTTAATACTTGGTTCTACTGGTAGTGGTAAAACACAAATAGTAGTTTTCCCTATGGTTCAAATTTTAGCTAAAAAAGGTGAATCAATGATTATAACTGACCCTAAGGGTGAAATATATGAAAAAACTGGTGAATTTTTAAAATCAAAAGGATATAAAATAATTATTCTTAATTTACGTGATCCTCAAAGAGGTAATGCTTGGAATCCATTTCAATTACCACTTAAGCTATATAAATCAGGAAATTCAGATAAGGCAACAGAACTTTTAGATGATTTAGCAATAAATATATTATATGATGAAAAAAGTCAAGCGGATCCTTTCTGGGAAAAGTCGTCTGCAGATTATTTTACAGGACTAGCACTTGGTTTATTTGAGGATACAGATGAATCTAGAGTTAACTTAAATAGTATAAATTATATGTCTACAGTTGGTGAAGATAGATATGCAGGATCTACTTATATAAAAGAATACTTTGAATTAAAAGATCCTACTAAACCTGCATATATTAATGCATCATCAACAATAAACGCACCTACTGAAACTAAGGGAAGTATATTATCAGTATTCAGGCAAAAGATAAAATTATTTTCTTCTAAAGAGAATTTATCCGAAATGCTTTCACATAGTGATTTTGATATGCAAGATATTGGTAAAGAAAAAACAGCTGTATTTATTGTAATACAAGATGAAAAGAAAACATATCATCCACTTGCAACAATATTTTTAAAACAAGTGTATGAAACACTTATTGATGTAGCGCAACAAAATGGTGGTAGATTACCTGTTAGAACAAATTTTATACTTGATGAATTTGCTAATATGCCACCACTTAAAGATGTTACAACAATGATTACTGCAGCTCGTTCTAGACAAATAAGGTTTAGCTTTATTATTCAAAACTTTGCACAATTAACACAAGTATATGGCAAAGAAAATGCTGAAACTATTAAAGGTAACTGTGGTAATATTGTATATTTAATAAGTACAGAATTACAAGCTTTAGAAGAAATTTCTAAATTATGTGGTGAAGTAAAAAGTAAAGAAAAAGATAAAACTTCATCAACACCACTTGTTACTATAACAGATTTACAAACAATGAAACAATTTGAAATTATAGTTAAACGTTTAAGATTTAATGCGTTTAAAACTAAAATGACTCCCAATTTTAAAATGAATTGGGGAATAGGTTCGTTTAAGAATGCAGTTTTTCCAACAAGAGATAGAAAAGAAGTTAATGTATTTGACTTAAAAGAATTTGTAAAAGAAAAAAAGAATAATAATCTATTAAGTATATTAGAAGATTCTAATAAAGGTGGAGGTCCAACTATACCGGTTAATCCTTTTATGATGAATACAGGAGATACACCATTTAATCCTTTACCTTTTGGAAATAATAATAACGATTACAATATAGACGATATTGTAAAGAAAATAGATGAAAAGATTGCTGAACTTGAAAAAGAAGAAGCAGAAGAAAAGAAGAAACAAGAAACTGTTAACGAAATTAACAAGCAATCAAATACACCTTTAGAAAATAAAACAGAAATACAAGATGAAAATAAAGAAAGTGTTAAGAAAACTATTCCGCCAGAAGCTTATGAAGAGGCAGTAGAAGATATTAGTGATGACCAATTTTTTGATGATTTTTTTGCTGATTAACTCATAAAATTTAATGGGTGAATAGTATGTTAAAAATGCATTTAAAATATAAAAAAAGAAAAAGCATATTTACTAAAATATTAGTTATAATAAGTAGTGGAATAGCTTTTTCTTTTTTTATTATATATTTAATAAATAAAACTATTACACCTAACTTACTTAGTTATGCTATAAGTGAAGCAAGATCTGTTGCTACTTCTGTAATAAGTAAATCTGTTTTAGAAGAAACTAAAGATAGTTTTACTTTAGAAAACTTGATAATATCAGAAAAAAATGATGATGGAGAAATAATTAGTGTAGAATTTAATTCTTATGTATTAAATAGTATCTTAGTTGATGTTTCTGATAGTGTTCAAGTAAATTTAAAAAGATTAGAATCTGGTGATATGGGTTTTGAAGATATGTTACAGTCTGATATTTTAAAAAATAGGAAAAACACTAAAAATGGAGTAATATATGAAATACCATTAGGACTTGCTTTAAATAATTCTTTATTATCAAATATAGGACCTAAAATACCTATTAGACTTAAGCTTATAGGTGATATAGAAACTTCTCTTGAATCAAAAATAACAGATTATGGAATAAATAATGCATTAATAGAAATAATAGTTAGTGTAATTGTTACTGAACAAGTTATCCTTCCAATAAAAACAGAAACTGTAAAAATTCATAATGATGTACCTGTTGCGATAAAAGTGATAAAAGGTGAAGTTCCAGATTATTTTTCTGGATCAAATAATAAATTGGCAGATTTTAGTATTCCAATACAACAATAAATTTGATATAATTTAAATAGTAAGGGTGTATAGTATGAATAAAAGAAGTAAGTTAAAAATCAAAAATATATTTATATTAATTATTATAATAATAGCTATAGTTGTTGGTTTAACTGTAGTAAAACCTAGTACGCTATTATATAATACATATTATATTGGTGGAAATTCTAATGAAATAGAATACTATGATGAGAATTTAAAGTCTATTGGTAAAATAATAAGAGGTAGTAAAATAAAATCAAATAATAAAACTATAGAAAAAGATGATAATACATATGTTGAATGTATATATCAAGATGATACAATATATATAAATAATAGTAATATTAAAGAAGAAAATAAAGATCTTGTAATGGAAAAAGAAATTTATGTGAGAACTCCTGCAGTAATATATAAAGATACTAAATCATCTGATATTATACATCAAACAAAAAAGGGAGACAAGCTTGAAGTAGTTGGGTATGATAAACTTATTGAGAATGGTGAAGTTAATTTATATAAAGTTAAAATAGGAGATATAACTGGTTATGTACATAAAAAATATGTTGTATTAAATGAAGATGAAGCCAATGCTTATTATGAAAAAGAAAAATATCACGATTATTTTTCTGGAATGGGAGATTCATTAGGTGCGGGAAACGCAGGTGATTTAGATTATTATCCAAGAGTAAAACCAAAATTTAAAGATAATGTGATGCCAGATAAAGTATATGCACTATATTTAAATGGTGGTAAAGATGTAATAAGTAGAGTAGATGAATATATTGAATTTGCTAAAACGACAAAGATAAATGCATTTGTTGTTGATATAAAAGATAATGAGGCACCTGCATATAAATCTGAGGCAATGAAAAAATATTCAGAAACTAATTATTTAAATGCATTTAATTCTCTTGAAGAGTATTCTAGCGCAATTAAAAAGCTAAAAGATAATGGTTTTTATGTGATAGGAAGAATCACTGTATTTAAAGATATGTATTACGCCACTGATAATCCAGATGATGCAATTATGGATACTAGTAGTGGACAACCTCTTCTACATTCATCAACTTATTGGCCAAGTCCTTATAAAAGAGATGTATGGATGTTTAATGTTGAACTTGCCAAAGAAGCAGTGGAGCTTATGGGATTTAACGAAATACAATTTGATTATGTAAGATTTCCAGATAGAGTTACTAATTTAGAAAATGCTGGTAAACTTGATTATAGAAATGACTATGATGAAACGAAATCTCAAGCAATTCAAAGATTTTTAATGTATGCAACAGATGAATTACATAAATTAAATGTATATGTTGCTGCTGATGTATTTGGCGAATCTGCTCATAAATATGTTACAGCATATGGTCAATTTTACCCTGCCATATCAAATGTTGTAGATGTTATTAGCGCTATGCCATATCCAGATCATTTTAGTACATATGAATATGGATTTAAATCACCAGTTTATACACAACCTTATGAAATTTTAAACTATTGGGCTAAAGAATTTGCGTATAAAAGAAGAGAAGAAGTACCAACACCAGCAATAGATAGATCGTGGATACAAACATATGATGTACCAAATTATAAACATCCGGGAACTTTTGTATATGGTGCAGAACAAGTTGAAGCAGAAATAAGAGGGTTGTTTGATGGTGGTATAAATGGTGGATATATGACATGGAATTCAACAAGTAGTTTAGATAAATATAAGTCGCAAAAAGATGCATATAGTAAGGAGTATTAAATGATAGTAGTTAATATAGATAATTTAGAAATTAATTATGAATTGATAAAAGATAATGATGGATTTAATTATGATGAATTTATTGAGTATTACACACCATATTTTAAAAACTTTGATTATATAGTAGGTGATATTTCATACTCAAAATTAAGATTAAAAGGCTTTTATAACAGCAACAATAAACACGTTAAAGAACATAATAATATTGATAATTTAGATAAATATTTCAAAGAATTTTGTTCATATAAATGTAAATATTTCGTATTAAAAAAAATATCTAAAAATGTATTGTCAAAATAATATTACAATGATATATTAATATTGTAGTAAAAATATAAAACAAGCCCTCCCGGATGCAAACATATGTTCGGGGGGGTTGAACTATATAAAAACCTTTACTTGTTTTATAAATTAAAACTATTTTATAAAACGAGAGGAAGCTTATATTATGAATATTAATATGAAAAAATATAAACCAAGCCTTCTCAGACACAAGCATATATTCGAGGGGAGTTGATTATGTAACCGGTTACATAATATTCTGTTTATGATAAAATGATTTTACATAATAAAAAGATACATAAAAACTATGTATTTAGAAAAGATAAAAAATTATTATATA
>CALVSV010000065.1 GCA_944359595.1 uncultured Bacilli bacterium | reverse complement strand
TTCTTTTTCATAACTTACTCCTTTAAAGGAGAAAAAAATAAGGTATTTTTTATTTAAAAATCTAAAAATACCCCCCTCCGAACATACGTTCGTGTCCGGGAAGAATGTTTTTTCTCGCGATCATCTTTACAATTAGATTATAGCATAGTAAAAATTAAATTTCTACTGTTACATTGATCTTTTAAACATTTTTTCTAATTCATAAACTGTAAATTTTATAATTGTTGGTCTACCATGTGGGCATGTGTTTGGATTTTTACACTTCCTTAAATCATCAACAACTTTTTCCATTTCTTCAATGCTTATTGCATCGTTTGCTTTTATACTCATTTTACACGCCATAGTTTTAGCAAGATTATCATTAAATTTTTCTAAGCTAAAATTTTCTTTTGTATCAATTATTAAATCAAAAATTCTTCTAATTGCTTCCTTTTCATTCCCCTTTGGTAACCATATTGGATGTGATTTTATAATATAACTGTTAACACCAAATTCTTCTATTACAAAGTTTAGTTTATTTAATATTTCTATATTGTCTTTGATTATTAAAAATTCATTTATTGGTAATTCAATATTTATTGGTATTAATAAATCTATCCTTTTTTTTGTTGGATGTGATAAATCATAAGCAACTTTTTCATAATTACATCGTTCTTTTGCTGCATGTTGATCAATTAAATACATACCTGTATTGTTTTGACATATTATATATGTACCAAATACATTTCCTGCAACATACATTTCTTCTAATTTTTCTTCTTTTTCATTTATATCATTATTTATAGTAATATTATTTAAAGTATTATCTAATATTTTATCTATTGAATTATCATCTATATTTCTTTCTAAATTTAATTCTTGTTGAAAATTTTTTTCTTCTTCATATATATCTTTATTTATAGTTTCTTCAACTATTGGAATAAGATTTTTTTCTTCTAACTTTTCCCTTATCGTTTCTTTTATTAGATTTTTTAATACATCTTTTTTAGAAAATTTAATATCCATTTTTGTTGGATGAATATTTACATCAATTAGGCTTGGATCAACTTCTATTTTTATAATTATTATTGGGAACTTTTTTTCTGGTATATATGTATGATATGCATCAAGTATTGCATTATTTAATTCATTATTTCTAATTATTCTACCATTTACAAAAGTTGTAATAGTATTCCTTGTAGATCTATTTATTATAGGTTTTGATATAAAACCAGAAATTATATAATCTTCTGCTTCATTATAAATATTCATCATATTTTTTGATACTTCAATACCATATATTTCATTTATTATTTTTAATAAATTATTATCACCAGACGTATTTAATAAGCATCTATCATTATTATATAATTCGAATTTAATATTTTCATAAGATAATGCCATTTTATTTACATATGATACTATATTTGCAAGTTCACTATTTAAATTATTAATATGTTTAAGTCTTGCTGGTGTATTAAAAAATAAATTTTCAACTGATATAATCGTTCCTTTTCTTGCTTGAGATATTTCTTCTTTTATAATTTTTCCACCTTTTAAAAATAATTTTGTCCCAACATCTCCAGTACTAGTTTCAAGAGTTATAATTGATACTGAAGCTATAGATGGTAAAGCTTCTCCCCTAAAGCCTAAAGTATCAATTCGATATAGATCATCTTCATCTAATATTTTACTTGTAGCATGTCTTTGAAAAGCTAAATGCGCATCACTATTATCCATACCCATTCCATTATCTGTTACCTTTATCTTTTTTATACCAGAATCAATTAACTCTATCTTTATCTCATCAGCGCCAGCATCTATCGAATTTTCAACTAACTCTTTTACAACTGATACACACTTTTCAACAACTTCTCCTGCCGCAATCATATTTGATAATATTTCGTCCATCAAATGTATTCTCATTATAACCACCAAATTAATTTTACAACAGTTATTTTTTTTAGTCAAATAAAGAAGTGAAAGCTCACTTCTTTATTGATTCGTGTTCTACTAATTTTATTATATATGGTATACCACTTCTTATATTATAACCATAGCCTTTAGGTAATTCTTCATTAAGAAATCTAGGTTGTTTTGTTAATTTTATTGTAAATTGTTGTCCTAAATTATTACCAATAAATATTGCTTCATTGTTTGTTACATAATTTTTATACCAATCGCTAAATTCGTTTTTCTTAATATTTATGATTGTATCTACAATTATAAATTTAAATATACCTATATTTTTACCTAATGTTAAAAATTCATTAAACCTATCTTGTCTATCTTTTGATAATTTGTTTTTAAAATTATCAAAACCAACAAACATACATATAAAATTAATAGAATTATTAGTATTATTTTTTAAAGTATTCATTATTTCAAATAATTTATCAAATACTTCGTCAAATCTTTCATTATAATAAACTATTGATTCTTTATTATAATTATTAAATATATTATTAGGATCAATAATTATTGGTGAAGTATTCTTAATGGAAGCAAATATATCGGTTAGTGCATATATAAAGTTACTTAATTCATATATATCATTACCAGATATTAATGAAACATATTTATTTTTAAAGTTAAAGTAAGCTGTATCAATTGTTTCTTTATATACACCTATAGGTATATTAGATATATCTGTTACCAAATTAAGTACATCTTTAACAGGTAAACTGTTTGGAACAACTGGTATTCTTTTTGCTTTTTTCATACCGTTATTTACTAATATTTTTCCCAAATCATTTATAGTTTGCATCAAATCTTCGTCATTTGTAATATGTGCGACTTGAAATTCATACAATTCATCATATTTAATTAACCCTCTACCTAATATTTTACTTGGTACCATACCATTAGTTCTACCAAATAAAGCTATATAATCTGATGGATTGGCAAGTTGCAGTGATAATACACTAGCAAAATTTTGCGACAACTTATATCTAACACTACTAGTTGATGAAGCTGTTATTACAAAAGTTATACCATAATGGGCACCTTCACGAGTTAAAAGTAATAAATCATCATCAAGATTAGCATATGTATCTTTGAATACATCAAAATTATTAATAATGACTACAATACGAGGTAAGGAATTAGGATTGTTTTTTACATATAAATCATAATCACCATTATATTCAACTAATATATTTTTTCTATTATCTATTTCAGACTTTAACATCTTAATTAGGTTTTGTAATTTTTCTTCATCACTTAGTAATACAACATCCCCCACTTGTGGAATTTTAGAAAACATTCTAAGTGTTTCTGTACCAAAATCTATTAAGTATAAATTTAGTTCGTCAGTAGTATGCGCTGTGATTAATGAATATATTATTGAATTTAGTGCTAACATTTTTCCAGAACCAGGCATACCATAAATAATAGTGTTGTAATCTGATAAATTTATTGTAACTAATTTTTGCTCTTGTTTAGATGGATTATCATATTCGCCAACAATTGGATTAAGTTTAAATTTTTCTGCTCTATAATTATGTTTTTGAGCTAACTTATCAACAAATATCATTGCTGGTATCTTTTCTAACCATAATTGTCTAACTTTAATTTTTAAATTAGTAGCTAAATCAGATAAATATTTTACAATATTAGGTAATTCTTCACCATATGATTTAATATTTTTACTATTATTATCATTTATTGATTTTATAATTTCACCTGTATTATCCACAAAATTTATAGAAGTATCTACTGTCTTTTTATATTTTTGTGTTTTGTAGTATTGAGCACCAGCATAGGCTGCTTGCCCCATAGTAAAATATTCGTTATAACCAACTTGGAAATAAAATCTACCAACTTGTTTTATTAGTGCTGCATCTGGAACTTTAATCATATCCATACTATCGCTTCTATCTTGTACTCTTAGGCATACTTTAAATTTAGAGTTACTCCAAATCTGATCATTTACTACGCCACTTGGTTTTTGTGTTGCAAGAATTAAGTGAACCCCTAAACTACGTCCTATACGAGCAATAGATATAAGCTGATCCATAAATTCAGGTTGTTGTGATTTTAATTCGGCAAATTCATCACTTATTATAAATAAATGTGAAACTGGCTCTTCAACTATACCGTCTCTATAAAATTTTTGATACTTATATATGTCTATAGTACTTTCATTTAACTGTTCTCTTACTTTAGCGAATAATTGTTGCCTTCTTTTCAACTCGGATTCTATTGATGCAAAATTTCTTTTAATTTCTACTGTTTCTAAGTTTGTAATAACTCCACACAAATGCGGTAATTTTACACCTGTTTCACTATTGAAAAACGCACCAGCAAGTCCCCCACCTTTATAATCGATTAAAACAAATTGGACTTCATGAGGACTATAATTAATCGCTAATGACAAAATATAAGTTATTATAAATTCAGATTTACCAGATCCTGTCATACCTGCTATAAGACCATGTGGTCCATGATATTTTTCATGTAAATCAAGTTTTAAAATATCGCCATTTTTATTAATTCCAACAGGTGAAGCTAGTGAAATAGCAGGATTACTACTTTTCCATCTATTAAATATGTTTAATTGATCAATGTCACCAACATTATATAATTCTAAAAATGAAATACTATCTGGAAGTAGAAATTCTCCATCTTCTCTCATAATAGGTAAATTCGATAATGATAAAATACAATTATATATATTAATATTATCAGGCATAAACTCTGCCCTAAATTCAATTTGTTTTTCTGTTACTAATTCATTTTCAAATATTGCTGAATTTTGAGCATCTATATTTATAAAAGTTTTACACTCATCAGGAAGACCTAATAATCCATTATTATTTATTAGTAAAGTAAATCCCATATTTATATCTTGTTCTAATAAACACTTTATAAATTCATTATTTCTTATAGGGTAAAAATCATCTGTTATTATAATATAATATGGTGTAATTATTTCATGTTTGTTAGAGTTATTATTAATAGAAAATTCAATTCTTTTTTGAATAACTTCGTATAAATATGTTGTTATTTGTGATATTTCTTCAGCATTAGTACCAAAAAATCTTATTGTATTATCACCATTCCAACAAAATGGTAACATCTTTAAGTATTCCCATTTACTTTCATTTTTTTTGTTAGTAAAAATAACTAGTTTTATATCTTCATAACTATGGAATGTTAATAATCTTAAAATTATTGCATCTATAAATTTTTTTGTTAATTCATTATTACCAACTATTGCAGTAATATATTTTTTTACAAACGAAAATGTTATTGGAACATTTTTTAAAACTTCATTCTCAATTACTAAAGAATCAAGTAACGATCTCAAATTATCATTCGACATAGAAAAATGTGCTTCTTGATAATTAAATTCTATATCTGGTCTTTTATCACCTATACCAATAGTTATATTTAAAAAATCATCATGATCTTTTTTTCTTTCCCATAAAGATCTTTTTCTATTCATTATAATATCTTCGCATGATTTTAAATCAACGTTATTTTCTATAATTGTTTTTCTTTGCCATTCCAATATTTCATTAATAACTTTTCTCTTAGAATCTATATATACTTTATATTTTTCTTTTCTTTCTTCTTCATGTTCAAGTCTTTTTTTCTTTTCGTAATTTTTGTTTAACATTGGCCATAAAATCATTGAACATAACATAGCGCCAGCCATAACAAGCGCGGGTATTGCTGATGAAAACTTTCTAGTACCATCCATTACTCCAGATAATGCATTCCATGCCATAACAACTGATATTAATCCCATTGTAAGCATAGGTCCTACTATATAAAGTAATGGTTTATCCTCTTTTTTTTCTGGTTCCGGAGGCGAATCTATTTGAACTTTTGAATGTTCTATTTTTGTAACAAATCTAGGAGCTCTAAAAAAATAATCATCATTATCATATAATTCTACATCATCGCTATCAGTACTATCTATATTTACTATCGGATTAATTTTATCAAACGAAAAAACTCTATTAGCGAATACAACAGATCTATTAGGATTATTTATTATAAATGTATCATTTATAATAATAATTTTTAATCCCATAACAAATATTACATCGCCATTTTCTATAACCTTATTAATATAATTTTTGTTGTTTATATATATTCCATTACTATCTAAAGATTGCAATACAAATTTATTATTTTGTCTATATATTTTTACATGATTAGGCAATATTTTTGGCAATCTACATGAAATTATATTAGTAGGACTACTCCCAATAGTAATTTCATTTACTGTATTATTTAATTTATATTGAGTATATGTCTTATCAAAAATGGGTGAAAAAAATAAAGTATATGTTTCCTTAGTTTTTACAATATAAATATCACAATAAGAATAATAGTGTACATTAAAAAATTTAGTAGCCACTCCATTTACTAGTATTTTTACATCATCGTTTTCATTTAATATCCATGTTCCATTATTCTCAGATAAAGATAATAAATTTCTTACTTTATTATTTTTATCATAATCATATATCCAGTAATTACCATCTACATTATCATTAAAATAAAAATTTTCTATTTTATTTTTTTTTATTAATAAAACTCTCATACATTTCACCTATAATATTATTAAGTTTGTACCATTTAATATTTTTTCATCTTTAGGAGTAGATTCTAAAGAATATATATATCCGGTATCTTTATTAATTAATTTTGTTGAGTAATTTAATGGATATTCTCCACTCGTCAGTTCATATATTGCTTTACCAATTAAATATATAATATTTTTAATACTTTTATTTATTGGAATAAATATATCATATTCTTTTTCAATTAATGGAACATATAACTTTACTAATAACTTATTCATGACATCACCCTATTTATTCTACAAATATATTATATTATATAATCACATACAGGTCAATAAAATATAAATTATTTAATAAAAAAGGCAATTGTTACTATACAAATTACCTTTTTCTAATCTTTAAATTATAAATAGCTTTTGTTGGATCTTCCATATATTGAGCAAGTAAATATATATTTTTAGATTTCTTAATTTTTAATATTGCATTCTTCTCTATTTGGTGAATTCTTTTTTTTGAAATATCTAATATAGAAGATATTTCACTGTATGATTTTGCTTTAGAATTACCTAATCCAAACTTTAATATTAGTACAGCTAATTCTTTATCGGTTAAATCACATGTTTTTAATATTTTTAATATTTTTTCTCTAGTAATATTAGAAATAACAATATCTTCTGGTGATGCATCTTGAAGAGCAACAAATTCACTTATTTCTTTATCGTCTTCATCATTAATTATTTTATTTAAGCTTAGTGTATTGTTTTGTAAATTTAAAAATTTATTTACTTCATCTATATTCATATTTACATATTCAGAAATTTCATCTATTGTCGGTTCTTTATTAAGCTTTATTCTAAGATTGTTTACTTCTTGATTAAATTTATATATCCTTTTTTGTAAGTATACTGGAATTCTTATATTTTTATCTTTGTTAATTATAGCTATATCTATAGCTTGCCTTATATAATGTATTGCATAAGATGAAAACTTAAAGCCCATATCTACATCATATCTATCTACAGCCCTTATAAGTCCAATATTACCTTCTTGGATCAAATCTAATAAAGAAAAATTATTACAACGTAATACATATTTTTTAGCTATATTAATAACTAATCTTAAATTACTTTCAATAAATAATTTTCTTGCTTGCATATCACCTTGTTTTATTTTTAATGCAAGTTCTCTTTCTTCTTTTATAGTAAGTAGTGGTCTTTTTTCTATATCTTCAAAATACATATCTATACTTTCCATAGATGTATAACCTTTTTTTGGTATTACTTTTTTATTTAATTGATCATACATTTTAATAACCAATAAATTATTATATTGATTGTTTGACTTAACTACTTCTATATTTTTAAGTAATAATTCATTATTATTTAATACTTCTAAAAATACATTTAATGATATATATTCTTTATACATATTAATAAATTCACTTAACATTTTTATATTTTTTAAACATATATTATAATCATTACTTCTATTAAAATATTTATTTATAAAATTATCAATTATACTTATACAATTTCTATTAATTTTCATTAAATCTTTTAATTTATTAATAGCATTAATATTTTTTGATTCATTAAAATTATGTGATATACTATCTAATCTATTATTATAATTTACATTCATATATAACACCCCTAATAAAATATTACTATATATAATATCACAAACAAAAAAATGTCAACAAAAGCGCAACATCAAAAGCATCATATGTATATATATTTCGCTTTTGATGTTGCATATCAATCTTTTTGTATATATTTTATTTTACTACTATACTTACAATTTTATTTTTTATAATAATTATTTTTTGTATAGTTTTATTATCCGTATATTTTTTTACATTAATATTAGAAAGGGCAATATTTTTTATTTCATCTTCACTCATATTATCATCTACCGTAATTGATGCACGTATTTTACCATTGATTTGAACACCTATATTTTTAGTTGTTTCATGTATTTTATTTTCATCATATATAGGCCATGAAGAATAAGCAAGTTCATCTCCTAATTTACATACTTCATTCAATTCTTCCGTAATATGTGGACATATTGGATTTAACAAATGTAGGAATGTTCTATAATCTTTTTTTGATATAGTATCTAATTTTTCCATTTCATTAAGAAGTATCATCAATGATGAAACTGCTGTATTATATTTCATATTATCAATATCTAAAGATACTTTTTTTATAGTTTGATTAATTTTTATCTCAATACTTTTAGTATAACTATCACTATTATTTAATTTATCTTTTATTTTATATACTCTATCTAAAAATCTTTTACATCCGTTTAATCCTTGTTCATTCCATGCAGCATCACTTGCATAATCACCTATAAACATTTCATAGCAACGAAGGGCATCACAACCATATTTTTTAACCATCATATCAGGATTTACTACATTTCCTTTACTTTTACTCATTTTTTCTCCATTACTACCAAGTATCATACCATGTGCGACTCTTTTTTTAAACGGTTCTTTAAAAGGTACAAGTCCTATATCATATAAAAATCTGTGCCAAAACCTAGCATATAATAAATGTCTTGTTGCGTGTTCCATACCTCCGTTATAGTAATCTACCATACCAAAATATTCCATTTTATCAAGAGAGGCAAAAGCATCATCATTATGCGGATCCATATATCTTAAATAATACCAACTAGACCCTGCCCAGTTAGGCATAGTATCTGTTTCACGTCTTGCTTTTTTGCCACATTTAGGACAAGTTGTATTTACCCACTCACTAATCTTAGATAGTGGACTTTCACTGTCATCAGTAACGTCATATTCAGCAACCTCAGGAAGAGTTAGAGGTAAATCTTTTTCATTCATTGGTTGCCAACCACATTCTTCACAATATATCATAGGTATTGGTTCTCCCCAAAATCTTTGCCTTGAGAAAATCCAATCTCGCATCTTATAATTTGTTTTGGCATTACCTATATTTTTTTCTTCCAAATATTTTATTATTTTTTTTATGGCGTCTTCTTTATTTAATCCATTTAAAAATTCAGAATTTATATGTATACCGTCACTTTCCATTGCCTTATCTTGATCATCATGATCACTTTTTAAAACTTTTATTATTGGTATATTATATTTAGTTGCAAATTCATAATCTCTACTATCGTGAGCAGGAACAGCCATTATCGCACCAGTTCCATAATTCATCATTACATAATCTGACACAAATATAGGTATTTCTTTGTTAGTTAAAGGGTTAATAGCCTTTATCCCTTCAATCATAACACCAGTTTTTTCTTTTGCTAATTCAGTTCTTTCAAATTCTGTTTTTTCTTGTGCTTGTTTTTTATATGTTTCTAGTTTATCATAATTTATAATGATATTCTTGTTTTTTTCAATAATTGGATGTTCTGGAGCAATAACCATGAAAGTGACACCAAAAATAGTATCTGGTCTTGTAGTATATACTTTTAATTCTTCATTGTTAGTAAGTTTAAATTTTACTTCAGCCCCATCACTTCTTCCTATCCAGTTTTTTTGTGCAGTTTTAATTCTATCTAAAAACTCTGTTTCTTCAAGTCCATCCAATAATTTTTGTGAGTAATCACTCATCTTAAGCATCCATTGTTCTTTTTCTTTTTGTATAACTTTAGACCCACATCTTTCACAAACACCGCCACTAGAATCTTCATTTGATAATCCAGTCTTACATTTTGGACACCAATTAATATTTTGTTTTGTTTTATATGCCATACCATGTTCATAAAATTTTAAAAATTGCCATTGTGTCCATTTATAATATAATGGATCAGTTGTATTTATTTCTCTATCCCAATCAAAAGATATTCCTAAATTTTGTATTTGAGCTTTAAATGTTTTAATGTTTTCTTTTACTGCTTCAGAAGGATGAATATGGTTTTTAATAGCATATTGTTCTGCAGGTGCGCCAAAAGCATCCCATCCCATTGGGAATAATACATTATAACCTAACATTCTTTTTTTTCTTGCCATCGCATCAAGTGCTGTATAACTTCTTACATGTCCAACATGTAATCCAGCACCAGATGGGTATGGAAATTCAACTAAATAATAATATTTTTGCTTAGAACTATTGTCTTCAGTTTTGAAAGTTTTATTGTCTAGCCAATGTTTTTGCCATTTTTTTTCGATTTTTTCATAATCATACATAATTCTTCTCCTACTTTCTTTTCTTTTTCTTCTTATTTTCTTTTTTTACAACTATTTTCGCTTTATTTACATATCCCTTTTTTATATAATATTTTCCTATTAAAGAATATGAAAATATTATAAGAGGTACTAATACTACAAT
Source organism: uncultured Bacilli bacterium (assembly GCA_944359595.1). Classification (GTDB taxonomy): domain Bacteria; phylum Bacillota_I; class Bacilli_A; order RF39; family UBA660; genus CALVSV01. The sequence continues at coordinate 2,199 of CALVSV010000065.1, read as the reverse complement.
ACTTAAAAGTAATTGCCATAATATACTATCAAAAATAGTAATAATTTGTATTGTTATACTAAATATTAAACTATTTATAATAGCTATTAAATGTAAGTATTTTTTATAATTTAAACTTTTAATATCTATATTGTATTTAGATATTAAATAAGCTTCTTCTACTTTTAATTTATTAGGGTTAAACTTATTTTTCTTTTTCCTTAATATTATAAAAAACAAATACACTAAATAACAAAATATAAATATAAATATAAATTCAAATACTCTTTCTTTCATAAATAAATCCTTTCTTTTATAAAAAAAGCACGACACATCCCTATTATAAGGACGAGTCATGCCCGCGGTACCACCTTAATTCATAATAAATTATGCACTCATTCTTTTTATCGCTTTAGCGTAAATGATATTACGAAGCAAGTTCATCTATAACTATATTAGTTTTCATCATCCACTAACTTTCTACAATAGTTATTTTGATTACTACTCTTCATCATTTATAAAATTATTTTACATTAACTATTTTTACATCATATTTACCTGTAGGACTATCAACAGTAGCTATATCATTTATTTTTTTACCTAATAAAGCCATTGCAAGTGGACATTCGTTTGATATTTTGTTTTGAAATGGATCTGATTCTTGACTACCAACTATAGTATATGTTTCTTCTTCTCCATCATCAATATAATTTATTTCAACAGTAGATCCAATTACCACTTTACCATTTGATTCACCACTAATTATTTCAGCGTTTTCTATCATAAGTTCAAGTTCTTTTATTCTACCTTCTGTAATTGCTTGTTCATTTCTAGCTGCATCATATTCAGCATTTTCAGATAAATCACCTAAACTTCTTGCTTCTTTTAACGCTTGAATAATTTCTGGTCTTTTAACTGTTTTTAACTGTTCCAATTCATCATTTAACTCTTTTAGTCCTTGTTCAGTTAAATATATCGTTTTATTAGACATATTATCACCCTTCATCATATTTAACAAAAAACCACTATAAAGTGATTTTATAAAAATATAAAGCCCCATTAGGGCTTAAAATCTATATGGTGGAGAATAAGGGATTCGAACCCTTGACCCCCACGGTGCAAACGTGGTGCTCTAGCCAGCTGAGCTAATTCCCCATGGTGTCCCGTTGGCGACTCGAACGCCAGACCCTTTGATTAAAAGTCAAATGCTCTACCGACTGAGCTAACGGGACATAAACACAAAAATGGCTGCCTCGGCTAGATTCGAACTAGCGCATGTCAGAGTCAAAGTCTGATGCCTTACCGCTTGGCTACGAGGCAATACTCTGGTGGAGGGAGATGGATTTGAACCATCGAACCCGAAGGAACAGATTTACAGTCTGCCGCGTTTGGCCACTTCGCTATCCCTCCAAAGATGGTGCCGAAAGCAGGACTTGAACCCGCAACCTACTGATTACAAGTCAGTTGCTCTACCAATTGAGCCATTTCGGCATGGTGGGCGATATAGGACTCGAACCTATGACCCCCTGCTTGTAAGGCAGGTGCTCTAACCAACTGAGCTAATCGCCCATAACAAAATCTGTTTGACGTATATAACTATACCATTATTACATAAAGGTGTCAATATATTTTTCAATTTTTTTTAATTTTTTTATATGACTATTTGTATTTTATGCTTTTTCTTTAGAAATATACTCATTTAACTTTTTATTTATAAATATTGGCATAGCCTTTTTTAATAATGAAAAACCATGTGGAGTTTCTTTTATTTTTGTGATTTTTACGTTACCTCTATATTTTATGTTTTTAATTGATAATTTGACTCTACGTTTTTTATAATCTATCTCTAATATTTTTGCATATATTAATTCATTTATTGTTAAATAATCAGTAATGTTACTAACAAATTTATCGCTTATTTCTGATATATGTATAAGTCCAGTATAATTATTATTGAGTTCAACAAATACACCATATGATTGTATACCAACAACTTTACATTTTACTATATCACCAATTCTTAAAGACATATGATCACCTGCTTGCACAAATAATTATATCATATATATTAAATAAGTCAAAATAATATTATAATGTTTAATTTTATATTCTTATTTTACTATTCTAAACTACTGTTACCATTCTCATAATCAATATGTATTCCGTCTTCTACATTATATATAAATACATTAAACGATATTCCTTTTCCATTGTCTTCAA
>CALVSV010000064.1 GCA_944359595.1 uncultured Bacilli bacterium | reverse complement strand
ATAAAATTTTTACAAGATAAATATATGGAAAAAATATCAAACCTTTATAATATAGAAATGATTAACTCGAAACAATTTAATTTTTATAATCAAAAAAAATTTATAATAGAACATAAACAAATTGTTTTAAATATAATAAAAGATATTATAGAACTTTATAATGATGAACTAAGAAATTTAGGTATAGTATTGTTAACCGGTAGTTTTTCAAGAGGTACTAATAAAATGAGCAGTGATATAGATTTGCATTTTTTCTATAATACCGATGAATATAATTTTGTTTATGAGGAAATTGTTTATAATATTTAACACAAAATGGCAAAAAAAAGAAATATTATATGACGAAACTATACTTAAATATTTAAATAGATTATCTGAAATAAAATTAAATGAATTATATGATATATTAAATTCCACTATTTTTATAACACCTAATTTTTATGAAGATGTAGATAAAATATTAAAAAATAAATTAAATATGCAAAACAATGTAAAAAAATTAAAGTTAGGAAGAGATAAGTATGTATAGTGTTTTATTAAGTGATTATGAAAAGGGAATGTCTCTTATTAAAGATAGATTATCTAAAATGATAGATCATAATTATAAAGTAGTAATCATTTCTTGGGCATTTCCGTCAGAAATTAATAAAAAAATTTTTGAAGAAGAATGGTTTTCAGTGAACGGAAGAAGATATAACAAATATGTTGGTTCTTTATTAAAGTTAGGAATAAAAAAAGAAAACATAACAATATTAAATTGTTATGATAATACAAAAGATTTTGGAAGTATAATTGATAATAGTGATGTTATATTAATTACAGGTGGCAATCCTGAAATGTTATACAGTAAAGTAACTCATGAAACAGAAATTTTATATAATATTAAACATTATAAAGGTATTATTATTGGTTTTAGCGCAGGAGCTGATTTACAACTAAAAAGATACTTTATAACAGCTAAAAATAATTATTATAAATATTTTGCTTTTTATGATGGATTTGGAGTTTTAAACGATCCATTTTATATTGATGTCCATTCTATAAGAAATAAAAAATATTTAAATAAATTACAAAATGTTGCTAATGAAAAGAAAAAAAATGTATATGCTATTTTTGATGATGGTGCTATAATATATAATAGAAATTCTAATGATATAGAAATATTTGGAAATGTTTTAACATTTAAACCATATGGATAAAAAATTATTAGTTACTGATTATGATAATACGTTGGAATTACATTATAATTTTACAAATAATAGCGCTATTTTAAAAAGAAATATAAGGGCATTAAATAAATTTAGAAAACATAATATTGTTTGTATAGCAACAGGGAGGCATTTTGATTCAATTTATCCAACATTAATAAAAAATAATGTGAAATTCGATTATTTGTGCACAAACAATGGAGGAGAGTTGTATAATAAAAATTATAAATTACTATTTTGTATTCCTATAGACAAAAAGGATTTAGGTATATTGAAAAAATTAACAGATAAAGTATTTTTTAGAACTACGTTTAATGGCGATTTTGTAGTATCAGCTAATATATATATAAACGATATAAACAAGTATGACAATTTAAGAAATTTTTTAGATTTTAATCTTACATGTTCATTTGTAGAATATAAATTTCCTAAAATTAAAATAATAAATAAAAAATGTGATAAATCAAATATTATAAATATCATTAAGAAAAATGAAAAAGTATTTGACAATAACATATATACAATTGGTGATGATATAAACGATTTAAATATGATTTTATCATATAATGGATACACATTGTTTACTGCAAATAAAATTATTAAAAAAATCGCATTACAGTGTTTTGATGAATTAAATGAATTAATACATTATATCGATTTAAAATAGTGTGTTAAAATTTTTTGATAAAATTAAAAAATATATTATTGGATTTTTGCAGGATAAATGCATGAAAACTTTCAGATAAATCTATGATCGAGCATCTAGCATAGATTTTATGTAAATGTCAATAACTTTTTGGACAAAAATGTCAATTTCAAAGTTGAATATTTTTATAATTAAGAGGGGATCCGTTATGTAACCAGTTACATAATTAACCCACTCCTAGAGTTTACTAGTTTTTTATCAGTAGAAAATCTTTATCTAATGATTATTGATTCAAAAAATCTTTCTTGAAATTCTGTCATTGTTCTAATTGCATCATCAGAATAATCTACACCTTTTGGTGCTACTACTAATTTATCATCATCATCGTTTGTTCTATGTATGATTAGCTATGACACGTCCTTCAAATTCTTCACTATCACCACTAATTATATTAGGTATATACGCATAGTTCAACATGTACATAAATCCATGTTTAAAATGATTAGTCCCTAGTTGTCTATCAGTTTTTACGACAACATCTTTTTTTAAATTAAGGGGTTTTTACTTTGAGAATTCAGAATATCCTAGGATTCTTGTACATAGTATTGTTGAAATATTAAATATATGATATTATATATATGTTGGTATGTCCCCGTAGCTCAGTTGGATAGAGCACGAACCTCCTAAGTTCGGTTTTGCGGTGGTTCGAGTCCACTCGGGGACGCCATTTTATAGTAATTTACACAATTATTTTTATCTGTTTTATATAGTATAATATAGGTAGAAAAGGCGAGTGTGTCATATATGATAAAGAATATATTTTATATATAATTATAAATGTTAAAATAGAATTGGATAGTTTGTCTAATATTTTTAGAAAGTAATAGGTGAGAGAAAAATATATGAAGAAAAAAATTATAATTATAGTTGGGATTATTGTTGCAGTAATAGTTGGTATTTTAATTTATACAGTTATATCTGATCTTAAACAAGAACATAAATTAACAATAGAATTAACAGAATTAAGTGAGTTAACAAATGAAGAAGTTATTGATATAGATGAGATTAACAAAAGATTAGATAGAACTATAACAACAGGAGATTATGCTGAAGTAGAAGATGCTTTTAAATCATACTTAAGAGATAATTTTAACGAAGTAATAAAAATTACTAATATAATTAATGATGAAAAAATTGTAAAATTGTTAACAGTAGATAATTATAAAGCTGACGGTAAAGAATTTACTGAATCAAAAAAATATATTTCTAAAACAAGACAAGATTTAATGGAGTGTAAAGATGAATATTCTAAGTATATGACAAAAGATAAGGCTATGAGTTATATAGAAAATAAAAATTTAGATAGTTATTATGTTGATTTATATGATAAAGAATTTGTTGGAGATATAGATTCTATAAAAGATACTACAGTAGAAGAATCAATAAATGATATAATAGAGCTTTTAAATATATCAGAGAAAATATTAAATTTACTATCTGAAAATTCTAATAGTTGGACTATTGAAGAAGATACTATAGTATTTTTAAATAATAATATTAGAAGTCAATATGACGAGTTGGTTAGTCAAATAGGGTAATATAAAAGATAAACAATACTAATTGCTTATCTTTTTAATTTAAAAAGCCATCAATTATTGCTTTTTCAGCTTCTTTTTCAGACATACCAAGTGACATTAACTTAAGCAATTGTTCACCTGCAATTTTTCCTATTTGAGCTTCATGAATTAGGTTAGCATCAACATTTTTAGCGTATATTTCTGGTATAGCTTTAACACAGCCGTTATCTTTTAATATACTATCACATTCAACGTGTGCATAACATTTTGAATTACCTATAACATTAGATTTAAATTCTTGATATGAATTTTTTGTCGCAACAGATCTAGAAGTTACATGAGCACTTGAATTTTTACCATTTAATTCAACTAAAAATTTTGTAATAGCTTTTTGATCATTATGTGTTAATATTTTCTCATTTATTGTTAATTTTGTATTATTATTTAATTTAGCTTTAGTTATTCTTAGTGTATCATCAACACCTTTTATTTGAATACTATCTATTTTCATTGATGAATTATTATCCATAAATATTTCAGTAGTTGGATTTAATATTTTTTTGCCATCACCATTTCCAGAACCGTAATGTTTTTCAACATAAGTAACATTTGAATTTTCACCTAAATGAAATTTATGAATACCATTATGTGTTGATGTTTTATGCTTATCATTATGTATTCCACAACCTGCAATTATAACAACATTTGAATTTTTACCTATATAAAAATCATTATATACTGTATCAGTAATACCACTTTCAGTTATTATAACAGGAATATGTATAATACCAAATTTTACATTATCATCAACATATACATTTATACCACTATTATTATCTTTTGATTTAATATTTATATATTTAGTATCTTTTCTTTCAATACATTTACCATTTTTACGAATGTTAATTGCATCACTATTACTAAACTCATTATCTTCTATATTTTTTAATAAACTTTTATCTACATTGTTCATTGATTCACCTTCTTACAACATTTCTTATTAAATATAGAGCTAATCATTTCATCTTTTTTATCATCACTAACGATTGCGCCTTTATCTAATAATATTATTTCATCTGCAAGAGATAAAATTTTTTCTTGATGAGATATAACAATTGTAACTCCCATATAAGTTGCTTCTAACTCTTTAAATACAGAATTTAAATTTTGAAAACTCCACAAATCTATTCCTGCTTCTGGTTCATCGAATATCGCAACATTTGGATTACGTGCAATTACAGTAGCAATTTCTATTCTTTTTAATTCACCGCCAGATAAAGATTTATTAATTTCTCTATCTAAATATTCTAATGCACATAATCCTACCTTAGATAAATATTCGCATGCATCTTTTCTACTTAGATCTTTTTTTGTTGCGAATCTTAACAGATCATAAACTGTAATTCCTTTAAAGCATACTGGTCTTTGAAATGCAAAACCTATCCCGAGTTTTGCTCTTTCATCAATCGATTTATCAGTAATATCTTCACCATTTAAATATATTTTACCAGAATTAGGTTTTTCAATTCCCATTATTATTTTGGCTAAAGATGATTTACCACTACCGTTTGGACCTGTTATACAATAAAATTTTTCATTATCAAATTTTAAATTTATACTATTAAGTATTGTTTTGTTATCTTTTTTAAAATATATATTTTTAAGTTCTAACATAGAGCATTTTCCTTTCTTGCTACTATAATTATAATTTTAATAATAATAACTGTCAACTATTATCATATTTTGTATCATAAAAACAAGTAATAATTTGTTTTAAATAATTGATGATTTTTTATTAGAAATTTGATACAATACTTATTGAATGGAGGAAATGATATGTCCTATATAAAATTTGATAATGTTACAAAAATATATGAAGTTGGAGAAAATAAAATAAAAGCATTAGATAATACAACGTTTACAATAGAAAAAGGGGAGTTGGCAGTAATATTAGGTCCATCTGGCGCAGGTAAAACAACAGCTTTAAATATATTGGGTGGAATGGATATTTTGACAAAAGGAAGTGTTGAAGTTGATGGTAAAAAAATTGAAAAATTAAATAATAAGCAGTTAACTGATTATAGAAGAAATGATATTGGTTTTGTATTTCAATTTTATAATTTAGTACAAAATCTTACAGCGCTTGAAAATGTCGAACTTGCAATTCAATTGTGTAAAGATCATTTAAATCCTTCAAAAATATTAAATAATGTTGGTTTAAATAAAAGAAAGAAAAACTTTCCAGCACAATTATCAGGTGGAGAACAACAAAGAGTTGCGATAGCTCGAGCTATAGCTAAAAATCCTAAATTACTTTTATGTGATGAACCGACTGGGGCATTAGATTATAAAACTGGTAAACAAATACTAAAATTACTTGAAGATACATGTAAAATAGAAGGGATGACCGTAATAATTATTACGCACAATCAAGCATTAGCTCCTATGGCAGATAAAGTGATAAAATTTAAAAATGGTAGTGTTGAGGATATAATAATCAATAAGCATCCTAAATCAATTGATGAAATTGAGTGGTAAAATGAAAAACAAGTTATTATTAAATTCAATAAGAAAAATTAGAAAAAATTATAAAAGATTTTTATCACTACTATTTATGTCTTTTTTAGGGGTAGGTTTTTATACAGGGATACAAGCAACATCTCCATCGATGATTAAAACATTAGATGAATTTTATGATAAAGTAAATATGCACGATATTGAAGTTGTATCAAACGTTGGACTTACTGATGATGATATATCAGAAATAAAAGAAAGTAAATTAATTAAGGATGCATATGGAATTAATTATGCAGATAAATTTATAACTATAGATGATACTGAATATGTTGGTAAAATATTTGAAATAAATAATGACGTTGATAAACCTATATTGTTAAGCGGAAAATTACCAGATAAAGAAAATGAAATTGCATTAGAAGAAAATGCATTAACTTTAAATAAATTAAAAATTGGTGACAGTATTACTATCGAAGATGAAAAATATAAAATAGTTGGTACAGTACTTAATCCAAATTATTTTTCAACAGCTAGACCATCATCAACATTAGGTAGTGGACAAGTTGATTACTTTGCTTATGTAGATTCTTTAGATCAAACAGATTATTATAGTTCTATTTATGTAGTAGTAGATGATGCGAAAGATGAGGAGACGTCTAGTGATGAATATAAAACGCTTATTGATCGTGCAACTAAATATATAGAGAATATTAAAGATGAACAAGAAGAAAAAAGATATGATGAATTGTATTCTGATTATATAGAGTATTCTAAAATGATGGGTATTACAGATTATGAAGATAATATAGTTGACCCAGTTTGGTATATATTTGATAGAAGTGATATATCTGCATATAATGATTTGGTTGATGCAAGTGAAAATATGAATAAACTTGGAAATGTATTTCCATTAGTGTTCTTTGTTATATCGATATTAATAAGTTTAATATCGATGATGAGGATGGTTGAAGAAGAAAGACTGGAAAATGGGTGCTTAAAAGCATTAGGATTTAATAACACAAGAATATGTTTAAATTATTTTTTATATTCATTTTTAGCTACAGTTATAGGAGGAGTAATAGGTTTTATTTTCGGAAATATATTTTTACCTACTGTAATATGGGATATATATACATTATTATTTAGTATTCCAGAATTTGTACTATCTATTGATATTGTTGCTGGAATAATAGGATTGGGTGCTAGTATATTATGTATATGTGGTACTGCATTATATGTTTCATATAAAACATTAAAAGATGTTCCCGCAACATTAATGAGACCAAAATCGCCAAAGGAAGGTAAAAAAATATTATTAGAACATATACCTTTTATATGGAAGAGATTAAAGTTTTCAAACAAAGTAGTTGTAAGAAATATATTTAGATATAAAAGTAGGGTAGCAGCAACAATAATTGGTATTGCTGGTTGTACAGCGCTTATATTATCTGGGTTTGGATTGAAAGATTCTATTCAGGATGTTGCATATTTACAATTTAATGATATATTTTATTATGATGAGTCTATAACTATTAGTGGTGAATCAGATGAATTTGTAAATAATATAAAAGATAATAAAAAGATAATAGATGTAGTTAAAACAAATTTTAGTACTATTACTATAGAAAAAAATGATATAGAAAAAGATATTGTTTTAATAACTCCAGAAAACGAAAAAGAATTATCAAAAGTTATAGATTTAAAAAGTATAGAAAATGATAAAAAGGCTAAATTAAAAGATAATGAAATAGTTATTAGTGAGAAAATAGCTAAGTTATTTGATGTAGAAATAGGAGATAAATTAAAAATATACGATGATAATGATAATAAAAAAGATATTATAATATCAGATATAGTATATAACTATGTTAATTTATATGCGTATGTAAATACTAATACATATAATGAATTATTTAAAGAATATGAATATAATACATTATTAATAAATTTTAATACGGATGATCATAAGAAAATAGATGATTTTAACGAAAATATTTCATCGAATAATAATGAAGTATTAAATATTACTATTACATCAGATGTACTTGATTCTGTAACAGATATGATGGAATCCCTTAATTCTGTTGTAGTTATACTTATTATTGCAGCAGCTATACTTGCATTTGTTGTATTATATAATTTATCTAATATAAATATTTGTGAAAGACAACGTGAAATAGCTACATTAAAAGTTTTAGGATTCCATAATAAAGAAGTTGATTCATATATTACAAAAGAAAATATATTATTAACTATATTAGGTATACCAATAGGTTTGATTATTGGATATTATTTAACATATTTTATTATTTCAACTTGTGAAACAGATATATTATTATTTGTAAGAAATATAAAATTATTTAGTTTTATTGCATCAATATGTATAACAATTGTATTTACTATTATAGTTAATATTATTACACACTTTAATTTGAAAAAAATAGATATGATAGAATCGTTAAAAAATGTAGAATAAAAGGTGATTTTAATGGAAAGGTTACAAAAAGTTATCGCACAAAGTGGGTATTGTTCTAGAAGAGAAGCTGAAAAATTAATTAAAGATGGAAAAGTCCTAGTAAATGGTGAAAAGGTAAGCGAGTTAGGCGTTAAAGTAAATTATTCTGATAATATTATGGTTAATGGTGTTTTATTATCTAAAGAAGATAAAGTTTATTTTATACTTAATAAACCTAGAGGATATATATGTAGTGCGTCTGATGAAAAGACGAGAAAAACTGTTATTGATTTAATTAAAACTGATAAAAGAATATATCCAGTAGGCAGATTAGATTATAATACTACAGGAGTTTTGTTACTTACTAATGATGGAGAGCTAACTAACTTACTTATACATCCTAGAAGTGAAATAGAAAAAGTTTATATTGCTAAACTAAATAAAATACTTGAAATTAACGATTTAAAAACTATTGAGAAAGGTGTAATTATTGATGGTTATAAAACTAAAAGAGCAAAATTAAAAATAAGAAAAATTGATAAAAAGAAAAATAATTGTATAGTTGAAATAAGAATACATGAAGGTAAAAATCATCAAGTAAAAAAGATGTTTGAAGCAGTAGGCTATGATGTTATAAAATTAAATAGAGTATTATTTGCAGGATTAACAACTTATGGATTAAAATCTGGTGAATATCGTAAACTTACCGTTAAAGAGGTTAAACAATTATATAGTTTAGTAAAATAATAAAGATAACTTAAAGTAGTTATCTTTATTATTTATAAACGCCAATATAAAATGCTTAAAAATGGTTTAAAACGTTCGGTTTTTAAGAATCGATTTTTAACTTAAAAGGTTACAGTATTGTAAAGTCTAAAAGAGTTTTTTTGCCTTTTTTTATATACTTTTCACTAGAATTTTGGTACAATTATCATAGACGCAGGTCAACTTAGGAGGTAGTTATGTTAAAATTAGCAACAGCTTTTAGTGGTATTGGAGCCGTTGAACAAGCTTTAAAGAGATTGTCCATCGAATATCAAATTGAATTTGCGTGTGATAATGGAGATATTGAAATAAATGTTGATTACGATAAAAAATTAAAAAAAATAAAAAAAATGAAAACAACATTAGACAAAAGATTATATGTGGAAAATTTGTACAAAACTTTATCA
>CALVSV010000063.1 GCA_944359595.1 uncultured Bacilli bacterium | reverse complement strand
TGCACAACATAGTTCTCTTCCACACATACCTATTCCAGATACTAATGATGCTTTATCACGTATACCAATTTGTCTCAATTCAATACGTGTTTTATATATTGATGCAAGATCCTTGGCTAAATTTCTAAAATCTATTCTTTCATCAGCAACATATTTAAATAACAATCGCTTCTTGTCTAGTGAATAACTAGCACTTAGTAATTTCATATCTAAATTATACTTTTTTATAAGATTTTTACATTTTTTATAAGCAAATCTACTGTCATTAATATTTTCTAAGTTTATTTTTATATCTTTATTAGTAGCTTTTCTAATAACGGTTGCTTCTATCTCGTTATTTTTGTTTTCCACATCAGCTTGTACAACAGTAGCTAAATATTCAAAATTATTATATGACAAAACAACAATATCATTAAATTTAATATCACTGATATTGCATTCACAATAAATATGTTTTTTTTGTTCACTTATTTTGGAAATTACAACCATATTAATCATCTCCACACAACTGTATTATTAAGTTATCTAAAAATAAATTTAAATTTAAATTATATTTTTGTTTATCTATTAAATCATTTAATATAGTTATTTTTTTAGAAATAAAATATTCATCATACTTATCTAAAATATAATCAATGTTTTTATTAGACTTAATATATATAAATTTATTAGTAACTTTATAATTAATTATATCAGATAATATTACTAACATTACCTCCATTGTATTTAATAAAATATCTTTTGTAACAAATAATTCATCATATGAATTAAGTTTTGTATATATATTTATTTTGTCTTTAAATAATGAAAGTAAAAATTCAGTAATTAACATATAATTTTCAGGTTCAATAAAATCAAGTTTCTTATCAAGCGATATAATCTGACATCTAGAAACAAGTGTTGAAATAACCGAATTTTTATTTTCAGTTAACAATATACCAATTATTTTTCCTTCTGGTTCTTCTAAAAATTTAAGTAATGTGTTTGCAGCACTTTCATTCATTTTTTCTGCTTCATAAATTATATATATTCTTTCTTCGTTTTCTTGTGGTGTAACCGAAAAATATTCTTTTAATTCAATAATTTGTTCTTTTTTTATAACTGATGTATCCTTTTTTATTATTTTTAAATCAGGATAATTATTTTCATCAATTCGCCTTTTAATATTTTCTAATAAATTATCATCAAAATTTGTGCAAAAAATATTTTTAACATAATCATAAATAATTTTCATGTTTTCTTCACTATAATTTGTTTCAAATAAATATGCGTGAGAAATTTTGCCATTTTCAATTATTTTATCTAATATGCTATTATTTATATTACTCATTATAATCACACTCACAATGCTACTAAAAATATTATAACTAGCGATAACAATCCAGGAAATTCAAATAAAGTTAATATAGCGACACTATAATAATTAATAGGTATATTTATTGACAATGGTGAAACTAATAAATTAAAACTATATAAAATAAAACATGATACAATAATTTTACGTATTAAAACAAATATTTTTTTTAACATTTTGTCCACCTCAATAATATTTATGAGATGAATTAAATATTATGATATTTTCTTTCTATCTTTAAAAGCTAGTTCAATAGTCAATGAATCTAAATATTCCATCTCAACACCAAGGGGAATACCATGCGCTATTTTAGAAATCACAATATTTTTATTCGTTGATTTGTTTATTTCTTCTAATAACTTTTCTATATACATAGAAGTTGCTTCTCCCTCAATGGTTGGTTTAATAGCTAATATAACTTCTTTTATGTTATTAGTAGTAATATTGTTTATTAAATCATCAATATTTGTTTCATCAGGACCTATCTTATCAAATGGAGAAATTAAATTGTTTAAAACAAAATATTTCCCATCATATACATTAAGTTTTTCAAACATTACTACGCTTTTAACATCTTCAACAACACAAAGTAGTTCATTATTTCTAGTTTTATCAGAACATATATAACATTCATCATCTTCAGTAATAAAATTACATTTTGGACAAAACTTAATTTTATTTTTAACATCCAATAAAGATTGCGCTAAATGTTCAACATCTTCTTTATCCATATCAATAATATGATATGCAAATCTTTCAGCACTTTTTTCACCGATTCCAGGTAAGTGTTTGAAATCATTTATTAAGCTTACTATACTTTCTGGAAATTTCATATATTACTCCTAAAATAATCCGTTTAATCCGTTACCATATTTTGACATTTTCTTTTCAGTTTCTTTATCAACATTATCAATAAATTTATTAATAACTACTACTAAGCTATCGCTTAACATTTCTAAATCATCTTTATCTAAACTATCCATATCTTTGAATTTTATTTCAAGTATTTCTTTTTTTCCATTTCCCTTAACATATACTTGAGAATTTTCTTCTTCAAATATCATATTTTGAATCTCTTCTTGATCTTTAATCATATCTTTTTGCATTTTTTGTGCTTGTTTCATTATTGCTTGCATATTCATCTATATCATCCTCTTTCTATATTATACAATTTGTAGCAATTCACTGCCAAACAATTCAATTGAATCATTAATAATAGTATTTTCACTATTCAAAATATCATCATATGAAACAATTTCATTTATATATTTATATTGTACACCATTTTTAATATTTTTTATATATTCTTTTTTTAATTTATCCCATTCACTATTTGATATAGCGATAAATTTATAATCATTATCAAATGATTTTTCTAAAACAAATTCTATTAAATATACTATATTATTTGCCCTTTCTGCCATTGACTCATATGGAAATGTTACAAGTATATTATTTTTTGAAGCCATTACTATTTCAGCATCAATTAGCATACCGGAAGCAACACCATATACATTATCAATAGAATATTCATGCACTTTATGCCACATTGTTTTTAATTTATTAAGTTCTCCTTTATTAGCTTTAGCAAACGTATTATTTATTCTTAATTCTTTAAGTTCTTTAAAATTATTTATTTTTCTAGCTTCTTCAACTTCTTCAGTTTTTTTATTACTTTGTTTAGAAACTTTTTTTATCACATCGTTACTACTACTCATATTTACTACAACATCTGAATTTGTAGTTTTATTTAACGAAAAAACGACGGTTTCCAAAAGTATTTTCGGATATTTAGAGTTTTTAATTTTATTTGACAAATCATTAAAATAATTAATAAATTCTATTATTTTATCCGGTTTCATAAAATTGTTATTGTTATATAATAATTCATCTCTTAAATATATTATAATTTCATCTATTAGTTTATTTAAATCTTTACCTTTATCATCTAAGTCATTAATCTTTAATATGTATTCATTAATTTTATTATTATTAATATCTTCTAGTAACTCTTTTATATCTTTTTTTGTAACGGTATAGTTCACCGCATGTACGTCTTCATCGGTTATTTTTGCATCAGAGTAAGATACAAGTTTATCTAATAGTCCAATTGCATCACGTAATCCACCATCAGATAAAATACTTATTTCTTTAATAGCATCATCAGTGATATTAATATTTTCTTCATTAACAATATATTTTAGCCTATTATATATATTTTCAGAACTAATTTTTTTAAAATCAAATCTTTGACATCTAGAAATTATTGTTATTGGTATTTTATTAACTTCTGTTGTTGCTAAAATAAATACCACGTGTTTAGGTGGTTCTTCCAATGTTTTTAAAAGTGCATTAAAAGCACCTGTCGATAACATATGGACTTCATCAATAATATATACTTTATATTTTGAAATTGTTGGCAAAAACTTTACTTTATCCTTTAATTCTCTTATTTCATCCACTCCATTATTTGATGCAGCATCAATCTCAATTATATCTAAGTTTGAATTATTATTTATTTGTTTGCATGATTCGCATTCATTACACGCAACACCATTTTTAGAATTTTCACAATTTATAAGTTTTGCCACAAGTTTTGCAACACTTGTTTTACCAGTACCTCTAGGACCACAAAATAAGTAAGCATGAGATATTTTATTATTTTTTATTTCGTTTATAATAGTTTTTTTTATAACATCTTGCCCATATATTTCATCAAAACTTTTTGGTCTATATTTTCTATACAAAGCTTTATACATCATTTTCCACCTCACAAATCGATACATTGATTATAACATTTTATATAAATCAAATTCAATAATTAATTATTTTTTTCTCAAATTTTTAAAAAAATCTTTCAGTATATTTTTATAATCATCATTTTCATCTTCTTCAATTATATATTCTATTCTATCATTATCATTGATTTTTATATTTTCATACTTTTTATTTTCTAAAACGTAGTGTATTTTTTTTATTCGCGCTTCATTTATAATAGAAGTACACATATTACACGGTTTCATTGTCACATACAATTCACATTCAGATAAATTCCATGTTTTCAATCTTTTAGCTGCTTTTTTAATCGCTATAACCTCTGCATGATCTAAAACATTATTTGTTTTATCTCTTAAATTATATGCTTTTGATATTATTTTATCTTTATATATAATCATTGCACTAACTGGGACACAGTTATTATTTGCCGCCTTACAAGATAATCTAATTAACTCATTATAATATACACTCATTTTTTTCACCCACAAATTAAAAGCGCACACAAATAGAGATTGTTAAGGCTGCTGTCTTCCAACTCTGACCTGGTTCCAACATATTTGTTGCGCAATAGTATTATATTATATACCATTGATTATTTCAATAGTATTATTTAAAAAAACACAACAATGTTTCACGTGAAACATAAAATGTATTTAAAATATTAAATTGAAATAAAACAATTTGATAAAACACATATACTATTTTATCAAAAAAACTGTTTTGTTATTCTCCCCCCCACTTTAATAATTTAAATTATACTTGTCACTATATATTATAATATTGTCCTACCAAAACAGTGTAAAAAATATTTGAAATCTTGATATCAACTGACTCAACTATTGGTTGATATACAAAACTTTTGACGTTGATAGCACACAATAATTGCTTAATTGTAAAATTTATGTTTCACGTGAAACGTAGGATATATTCAAAAATTTATGCTTAAAATATTAATTTAAAAACAATTTAAAAAAATATAAATCAGCAACAACAAAAAATTTTACAAAAATTATTTTTATTTTTTTATAAAACACGTATGCTACACTGATAAAAATTATTTTTGTCATACATATTTAAGTTAATGAGTTTGATTGCATTTTATAACTATATATTATATAGGAATTATACTTTGACCATACAAAAAAATAACAGAGATCTCAATATCAACCAACTCAACTATTGGTTGATATGCCTTTTTTTTTAGTATTTATCTCGAAAATATACATCAAATTGTAAAATTAATGTTTCACGTGGAACATAAGACATATTCAAAAATTTTATTCAAAACATTGACACAAAAACAATTTAAAAAAATATAAATCAGCAACAACAAAAAAATTTTACAAAAATTATTTTTATTTTTTTTATAAAGCACATATGTTACGCTGATAAAAATTATTTTTGTTATACATATTTAAGTTAATGAGTTTGATTGCATTTAATAACTATATATTATATAGGAATTATATTTTAACCATAAAAAATAACTGAAATCCCAAAATCAACCAACTCAACTATCGGTTGATATACAAAACTTTTAGCGTTTATAATATACAATATTTGCTTAATTGTAAAATTTATGTTTCACGTGGAACATAAGAAAAGCAAGCATGCTTTATATGCTTACTCTTCTTGTTTAATTTCTTCATTATTGTTTTCAGATGTTACAATAGTAATAGTTGAAACTTTTTGACCCTCTTTAAGATTAATAAGTTTAACACCTTGTGTTGCTCTACCCATTGTAGAAATATTATTTATATCTAATCTAATCATCATACCGTTATTAGTAACAATCATTAAATCTTCGTTATCTGTTACTGTTTTAAAATCAACTATTGTACCATTTTTTTCAGTAATGTTAAGTGATTTAACACCTTTACTTCCTCTTTTTGTTTCTCTAAATTCATCAACATTAGTACGCTTACCATATCCATTTTCAGTAACAATTAATACTTCATCAGTGTTGTTTGAAATTTCTCCACCAACACATATTGCGTCGTCTGGAAGATTTATTCCTCTTACCCCACTTGCACTTCTTCCCATTACTCTAATTTCACTTTCTTTAAAGCGAATCATTCTTCCTTTATTAGAACCAATTAAAATATAATTTTCTCCTGTAGTTTTTTTAACACCAATAAGTTCATCATTTTCTTTTAAAGTAATTGCTATTTTTCCATTATTTCTTATATTAGAAAATTCTTCGACGCTAGTTCTTTTTACAATTCCGTATTTTGTTACAAATAATAAATATTTATATTCACTATGTTTTGCTACAGACAATATACTATTAATATTTTCATCTTTATCAAGTGGTAGCAAATTAACTATTGGTAACCCTTTAGATTGTCTACTGTATTCAGGAATTTCATATCCTTTCATACGATAAACCCTACCTTTGTTTGTAAAGAATAATATATGATCATGCGTCGTCGCTGAAGAAAGATATTTTACATTATCTTCATCGTTAGTACTCATACCCTTTATACCGACACCACCTCTATGTTGTGTTTTATAAGTATCAGTACTTACTCTTTTAATGTATCCATTATCTGTTAAAGTTATAATAACATCTTCAACAGGTATTAATGATTCATCCTCAATATATTCTATTGCAGTCATATCAATATGTGTTCTTCTCTCGTCTGCATATTTGTTTTTAATATCTAATAATTCTTCTTTTATAATATTTAAAACTTTATTATCATCTGCTAATATTGATTTTAAATTTGCGATAAGTTCCAACAATTGTTTTATTTCGTTTTCTATTTTTTCTCTTTCTAATCCTGTTAATCTTCTTAGTCGCATTTCAAGAATTGCTTCTGATTGAACATCATCTAAATTATATTTTACTTTTAATGTATTTTTGGCAACTATATCAGATTCACTTTCTTTAATGATTTGAATTACTTCATCAATATTATCTAGGGCTATTTTTAATCCCTCTAATATATGTGCTCTTTTTTCAGCCTTATCAAGTTCAAACTTTGTTCTTCTAACAATTACACTTCGTTGAAAATTAATATATTTTGAAATAATATCTTTTAGTCCCAAGGTTTTTGGTTGACCTTCATCAAGCATTAAGAATGTAATACCAAATGTTGTTTGCAATTGTGTATGTTTGTATAAATTATTTAACACAACGTTAGCGTTAGCTTCTTTTTTCAAAGTAACAACTATTTTAATACCATTTTCAAGATTAGTTTCTTCATGTAAATCAGAAATACCATCAATAACCTTATCTCTTACAAGTTCACCAATTCGTTCTTGAAATGTTTTTTTATTTACTTGATAAGGTAATTCCGTAATTATAATTTGACTTTTACCATGATTTTCTACTATTTCAACCTTACCACGTAAAGTAATTGTTCCTTTACCAGTTTCATATGCTTTTCTTATACCGCTATTACCTAATATTATTGCTCCTGTTGGAAAATCAGGACCTTTTACATACTGCATTAATTCATTTGTTGTAATATCCTCATTTTCAATATATGCAACACACCCATCTATAACTTCACCTAAGTTATGTGGTGGAATATTTGTTGCCATACCAACAGCTATTCCCATAGTACCGTTAACTAATATATTAGGAAATCTCGACGGAAGTACCGTAGGTTCTTTAGATGTCCCATCAAAATTTGCTTCAAAGTCAACTGTGTTTTTATTTATGTCTCTAAGCATTTCCATTGATATCTTTGATAATCTTGCTTCAGTATAACGCATTGCTGCAGCTCCATCACCATCCATTGATCCAAAATTACCATGACCATCAATAAGCATATGTCTATAGCTAAATGGTTGAGCCATTCTTACCATAGATTCGTATATAGCAGAGTCTCCGTGAGGGTGATAATTACCCATTACTTCCCCTACTGTTTTCGCACTTTTTCTATACTGCTTATCTGGCGTATATCCACTTTCGTACATAGAGTATAATATTCTTCTATGCACTGGTTTTAATCCATCTCTTAAGTCAGGAAGTGCACGAGCTACAATAACACTCATCGAATATTCCAAAAACGAAGTTTCCATTTCTTCTACAATATTTCTTGATTCTAATTTATCATGTTCCATCAATTACACCTCCTAAATATCTAAATTTTGAACATAAACTGCGTTATTTTCAATAAATTCTCTTCTAGGTTCAACATCATCACCCATTAAAGTTTCAAAAACTTTATCGGCAAGCATTGTATCTTCAACAGTGATTTGTTTTAAAACTCTATTTTCAATACTCATTGTTGTTTCCCTTAATTCTATTGCGTCCATTTCACCTAAACCTTTATTACGACTTATTTCATATTTTGTATTAGCTGGTAAAGTTTTAATATATTCATCTCTTTCTTTTTCATCAAGCACGTATTTCGTTGTTTTACCATGTTTAATCGCATATAAAGGTGGTTGTGCAGCATAAACATGTCCAGCTTCAACAATCGGTCTAAAAAAGCGATAAAATAGCGTCAATAACAATGTTCTAATATGACTTCCATCTACATCTGCATCAGTCATAATAATAATTTTATGATATCTAAGCTTAGTAATATCAAATTCTTCACCTATACCAGTACCAAAAGCAGTAATAATGCTTCTAATTTCTTCATTACTTAGTGCTCTATCAAGTCTTGCTTTTTCAACATTTAATATTTTACCTCTAAGCGGTAAAATTGCTTGTGTTTTATAATCTCTACCATCTTTTGCGCTTCCACCTGCACTATCACCTTCGACAATAAATATTTCAGAAATTGACGGATCTTTACTAGTACAGTCGGTTAATTTTCCCCATTTATTTGTAATTTCTAAGCCACCCTTTCTTCTTGTTAACTCCCTTGCTTTCTTTGCAGCGACTCTAGCTCGTGCTGCTGTCATAGCTTTTTCAACAATAAGTTTTGCAACTTCAGGATTTTCCATCAAAAATCTTTCAAATCCCTCTGAAAATATATTTGAAGCTATCTTTTTTACTTCGCTATTACCCAATTTTGTTTTAGTTTGACCTTCAAATTGTGGTTCAGAAATTTTACAAGAAATTATCATTGTTAATCCTTCTCTAACATCATCACCAGTTAAATTTTCATCGTTATCTTTTAACAATTTAGCGCTTTTAGCATAATTATTAACTATTCTAGTTAAAGCAGTTTTAACACCATCTTCATGTGTACCACCCTCATGAGTAGCTATATTATTCGCAAAAGAATATATAGAAGAATTATAAGATGAATTATATTGTAATGCAATTTCTAACATCACATCATTTTCTTTACCTTCAAGATGAATTATATTATTATGAATTGGTGTTTTATTAGCATTAAGCATTTTAACATATTCACTAATTCCACCTTCATACATAAATTCTTCTTTTTTCTTCTCTCCTCTATCATCACATAAAATTATTCTAAGTCCTTTATTAAGAAAAGCGAGTTCTCTTACTCTTACTCTTAATACATCATAATCAAATATAGTTGTATCAGTAAAAATTTCTGGATCAGGTTTAAAAGTAACTGTTGTACCAGTTCTATTTATATCGCACTCACCAATAACAGTTAAAGGTTTTACAGTATGACCACCATTTTCAAATCTAACTTCGTGAATCTTCCCATTTTGATATACTTTAACTTCAACCCATTTTGAAAGTGCGTTAACAACACTTGCACCAACACCATGTAATCCACCAGAAACCTTATAACCTCCGCCACCAAATTTACCACCAGCGTGCAAAACAGTATAAACAGTTTCAACAGTAGAAATGCCAGTTTTTTTATGAATACCAGTTGGAATACCACGTCCATCATCTTTAACTGTAACAGAATTATCAGGATTTATTATAATTTCAATGTCATCACAATATCCAGCCAACGCTTCATCTATAGCGTTATCAACAATTTCCCAAACTAGATGATGCAACCCTCTAGAACTAGTCGACCCTATATACATTCCAGGTCTTTTTCTAACAGCTTCTAGTCCTTCTAAAACCTGTATATCATTTTCATCATAATGTTGTTTTTCCATTTTTTTCTATCCTTTCTATTTTGCCTTTATTAATTTGATAAATATATGAATTGTTAAGTAAACATTTACTTATTTCTTTTATATCAGTAGTTGTAACAATAGCTTGAATATCACTATTTATATATTTTATCAAATTATTTTTTTTAGTATCATCAAGTTCACTAAATACATCATCTAATAATAAAATAGGTGTATCATTTATTTTTTGCTTAAATATTTCAATTTCTGATAATTTTAATGACAATACTGCACTCCTATGTTGTCCCTGTGAACCAAACATTTTTAGATCAGTATCATTCAAATAAAAAGAAAAATCATCTTTATGCGGTCCAAAATTTGTTGAAGATGTAAAAATATCTCTATCTAAATTATCTTTAAATTTTTTTATTAATATATTTTTAACTTTTTCTTCATTAAAACACTCTATTCCAAGTTTATTATCATATTTTAGTGATAATTTCTTATCGCCTGTAATATCATAATAAATATTTGATATTATATCATTTAAGTTATTAATAAATTCGAATCTTTTTTGATAAATGTACAACGCTTTATTTATTATATTTTCATCTAATATAGATAAATATAATTTATTACTTTGATTATTACTATCATACATTTTTTTTAAAAATTCATTACGTATCTTAATATATTTATTATATTCATTTAAATGATATAAATATACTTTATCTAGTTGTGATATTTCAGTATTTAAAAACTTTCTTCTTATGCTCGGAGATCCTTTAATTATTTCTAAATCATCAGGAGCAAAAATAACAATTTTAAATTTAGATACATATTCAACAAATTTTTTAATATTTTTTTTATCAATCGATACATTTTTTTCATTATTAGACAAAAAAAACTCTAAAAAACTATCAATATTATCTATTGATATTGTTCCACTAACTTTACAAAAATCCTCGTTTTGTTTTATCAAATTATTATCATTTGACGTTCTATGTGATTTAGTAAATGCAAGAACATAAATAGATTCTAGTATGTTAGTTTTTCCTTGTGCATTATCACCTATTATTATATTAATATTATCACAAAATTCAATTCTTTCTTTATTATAATTCCTAAAATTAACCAAATTTATATTTTTAATCGTCATATTTTCTCGTTTTCATAAATTTTAACCACCCTTATGATAATATTAGTATACCTATACGCACAATACAATTATACCACAAAAATACTGTTAAAAAAAAGAAAAAGTATTAAAATTTTTACTTTTTCATTTTTGTTATCCACAACTCTGTGGAAAAGCATTATTAAAGTAGTATTCTAATCTTGAAGATCTAAACATTTGGTTTTGAATCGTTAAGTAACTAACGTTAATAACTATTGTTTTTTTATTTTTAAATGTAACGCTACATCTTTTATCAAGTTTACTATAAATATATATATTATTATAGTTTATCCATGCACACGTATTAAGTCTTGGTGATTTAGTTGGAAAAAATATAGTTACTTTATTTTCATTAATACATATTGGTGCTTTATGTGTATAACCGGTTGCATATTTTGTTGCAGCTGCCCTACCCGCATATGAACTACCGTATTTTAAACAACTGTTATTTAATATTTTTAATACATTTTGTTCAACAATAAAAGTATTATCAAGTTCATATACTTTAGTTTTCTCCTCACTAACGGGCACAAGTGCACAAGTATTATCGTTTATTTCATAATAATTCAAAAAACATTACCCCCTTCCCTATATAGACAATATTTGCCTACACCTAAAAAATAACATAAAAAAATGTCGAAAATTGTAAAAATTTGTCGACCTTATTCAAAAAATTAAAAATAATGGTCAAAAACCATTATTTAGTATGTTCTAATTGGTAAAATTAATTGTGTAATATTATCATTTTCTGGATTTTTTAATATTATTGGTTTAACTTCACTACTAAATAATATTATTACTTTTTCACATTTTAGTGCTCTTAAAGCATCCATCATATATTTTGATGAAAAAGCAATAGATATATCACTATCAACTAATTTTTCAATACTTAGTTTTTCTTCAACCCTACCAATTTCTGGAGAGTTAGAAGATATTATCATAATATTTTTATCTGTTACTAATTTAATAACATTTTTTTCTTTATCATTAGATAATAATGATGCTCTATCAACTACATTATATAATTGCATCAAAGGTGCTTCTATTTTTAATGTATATTCAGTTGGAATAAGTTTAGATGTATCTGGATATGTACCATTTAATAATCTACTTTGTAAAAGAACATTATCAAATTTAAATAATACTCTATTTTGAAAAATATGTATGTGAAGCATATCTTCATCTTCTTTAAGTATTTTCATTAATTCCAATATATTTTTACAAGGAATTACTATATTAATTTTTTCTTGATAAAAATTATTTAATTTAATTGATTGTTTAGCAAGTCGATATGAGTCAGTTGCTGTACATTCTAACACATCTCCATCTATTTTTAAATTAATACCAGTTAATAGTGGTCTAGTTTCTTGTGTTGAAGTTGCAAAAGAAGTTTGATTAATAATATTTTTAAACATTTCCTTAGATAACTCAACTTGTACTTTTCCATCTTCCATATTTATTTTTGGAAATTCATTAGGGTCTATAGCATTTAAATTAAATGTAGAAGAATCACTTGTAATACACACTTTATATTCATCTACCATTACTAAAGAAATATCTTCACCAGGTAATTTTCTAATAATTTCTACGATATAGCGACCTTGTAATACAACACTCCCAATTGTTTTAATTTCTTCTATATTAGCTTTATCTATAAATGTTTGGATAGTCATATCATTATCACTAGCCATTAAATATAGTCCCTTTTCTGTTAAGTCAAATTTTATACCTGATAATATTGGTATAATATTTTTTGTTGAAATAGCTTTTTCAACTTTTAATAAGTTTTCTAATAAAATTGATTTTTTAATTTTTAAATTCATCTCTTTACCTCCCTATTATTATATATTAATATTATATATATTATTGTTATTACTGTGGAAAACTGTGGATAACTTTATATTTCCCTATAAAATAAGGTTTTACAAGCATCTTGAGCTGTGGAAAACTCTGTGGATAACTACTAAGTTTTCCACAACCATATTTATTTTGCTTGTTGTTTTAATGTTTCTATTATCTTTTTTAGCTCTTCATTTTTTTTGCACTCGCCTTCTATTTTATCAATTGAATGCATAACAGTTGAATGATCTCTTCCACCAAATTCAATTCCTATTTTAGGAAATGATTCATTCGTTAATACTCTAGTTAAATACATAGCAATTTGTCTAGGAAAAGAAACTGCAATACTTCTTTTCTTACTTTTTAAATCTTCAACGGTAATGTGATAATAATCTGCAACAATTCTTTGAATTCTAGTTACGCTGTTTTTTTCTCCAATTGATTTATGAAGATAATCCTTTAGTGCATCAATCGCAACATCTAGTGTTATATCGCATCCATTCATCATTGTTGCAAAAGCAAACAATCTAGTCACCGCACCTTCTAATTGTCTAATATCAGATTGACAATTATTAGCTATATACTCTATTACATCGTTTGGTACTTTACTACTTACTCCTTGAGCAGCAATTTTTTTTGTTAAAATATTTTTTCTTAACTCAAAATCAGGTGGAAAAATATTCACTGATAATCCCCAGCTAAATCTAGTTCTTAATCTATCTTCCAATATTTTTAAATCATCTGGTGATCTATCAGATGATATAATAATTTGTTTATTATCATCATATAATTTATTAAATGTGTGGAAAAACTCTTGTTGTGTTTGAGCTGCACTACCTAAAAATTGTATATCATCTATTATAAGCACATCTACATTTCTATATTTATTTTTAAAGTAATCAACATAATCATAATTTGTATCATCTTTGTCTTTTTTATTTACCTCAACAAAATCATTAATAAATTGATCACTAGTAACATATAATACAGTTTTTGAAGAATTATTTTCAATATAATTTCCTATTGCGTGCATAAGATGTGTTTTCCCTAACCCACTTTTTCCGTATATAAATAGTGGATTATACATTTTACCAGGATTCTCAGCTACTGATAATGCTGCTGCATGAGCAAATCTATTACTCTCTCCTACTATAAATGAATCAAAATCATATTTTAAATTTAAATTAGATTCTATTCTATTTTTACTATTAGGAACACCAATAAGATCAACATCAATTTCTGCTTGATCATTATTTATCTCTTCTTCCAATACAAACTCTATATAAAAATTTGTACCTGTTACTAAATTTAATGTTTCTATAATTAAGTCGGTATAGTTTTCCAACAAATGTTTTTTATGTACATATGTTTCGACTACAATTTTAGCTACCCCATCTTTAATCTCTAATAATCTAGTATTTTTAAACCATGTTTCATAGGATAAACTCGTAATTTGAAGTTTAATGTTTTCCAAGAAATTGTTCCAAATACTATTCACATTCATTGAACCACCTCCCTTATTTGCTCCTCACACTACATATTGTAAACTAAATGTGGATAAAATAAAAGCAATTTTATAAAAAATCATAAAAAAAAGTTTTCCACAAAGTTTTCCACAACTAAAACCTAGATTTTATATAGGGAAATATTAGTTATCCACATACCTGTGGATAACTTTTGCACAACTGTTAATAACTTTTTCCACAGCCCTGTGGAAACTGTGGATAACTAACTTTTCCCTATATGTTATAGGGAAAAGTTTTCCACAAGTGATTGTGGAAAGTGTTTTGGGAAATAAATTTTAAAAGTTTGTTATATTTCTCGGGAAATAATTTAAATTTATATATAATAAAATGTCTAAAAAATATTGACAAAAAAAATAATTTATTTATAATTATATATGCGAAGAAAAAGTTTATATATTGCTTGGAGGTGTGAAAAATGAAAAGAACTTATCAACCAAATAAAAAAAGAATGAAAAAGAAACATGGTTTTTTTGCTCGTAAAGATTCTAATGTATTAGCAAGTAGAAGAAGAAAAGGTCGTAAAAGACTTTGTAAATAAATTCCACTTTTTTTAGAGTGGTTTTTTTTCTAATAATTGGATGTGATATTATGAATAAGGAAGATATTGTAAAAGAAAATAAAAGATTTCAAGAAATAATTAATAATCAACAATTTGTATGTAACGATGCTTTTACTATATATTATATTAATAGTAATGTTAAAAAATTTGGAATTACTGTATCTAAAAAAATAGGTAAAGCTTATGTTAGAAATAAGATTAAAAGGCAAATTAGAAATATTATTCATAATAATAAAAAACTATTTCCAAATAATAAGGAATATATTATAATGATAAGAAGGGGCTATGCCTTAAAAAAATATGATGAAAAAGAAAATAAATTATTATTACTAATAAAAAAAATTAAGTGACAAAGAAAGGAATGTTTCTCTAAATGAAAAAATCAAAAAAAATTGTTATACTTTTAGTATGTATGTTATTTTTAACAACGGGCTGTACAAAAAATTTAGTTGGTAAAGATAAAAAGGTTGTAACTTATAAAGAAACTGGTCAAACTCTAACTGAAAATATATTATGTAAACCAACTAATAAAGAAGTAATTGATTTATATAAAAAAAATAATGTAGATGTAGACAAATTAGTTGAATGTGAAGATTTTAAAGTGACATCAGGTGGTTATGAAGGATTGTGGACATCAATTTTTGTAAAACCATTAGCATGGGTTATTATTAAACTTGGACTATTAATTAAAAATTATGGTTTATCAATTATAATAGTGAGTTTATTAATTAGATTAATTACATTTCCAATTACACGATCTACTGCTATGCAATCAGAAAACTTAAAAAAAGCTCAACCTGAAATTGCAAAAATAGAAAAAAAATATGCAAACAAACCACAAGATGATAAAGATGTCATGATGATGAAAACACAAGAAACTATGATGGTTTATAAAAAATATAATATTAATCCTATGAGTGGCTGTATATTTTCATTATTACAAATTCCTGTTTTCTTTGCTTTCTTAGAAGCAGTAAATAGGGTACCTGCATTATTTGAAGGTAAATTTCTTGGGATGGATTTAGGTACAACACCTTTAGTGGCATTATCAAAAGGACATTATTTATATATATTATTGATTGCGCTAATTATTGGTACAACATATTTTTCATTTAAATTAAACAGAACAGCTGCCGCACCAGATCAAGAAAAACAAATGAAATTTATGATGAGATTTATGATTATATTTATTACAATAGCGTCATTCTCATTACCAACAGCTATCGCTTTATATTGGATAGCTTCATCAGCATTTACAATTTTCCAAAATTTGATTGTCAAAAAGGATAAGAAAAGTGAATAATATATATAGTGGGAAAACATTAGACATTGCTTTAAATAAGGCAATGTCTCAACTAAATGTAAGCGCTGATAAAATAAAATATAAAGTAATTGATGATAAAAAAGGGTTAATAAAAAAAGTTACAATAGAAGTTTATTTAATAGATGAAATAATAAATGATGTTATAGGTAAATTTAAAAGTATTTTAGATGCTATGGAAGTAACATATGAATTAAAAACTAAATATGAAGATAATATTATTTTTATTAATGTATTTGGAACATCTAATAAGATATTAATTGGTAAAAATGGTATTGTTTTATCATCATTAAGAACTATTTTAAATGAATATGTAAAAAAGTATAATGATATTAAAGTGAAATTAGATATTGATTCTTATCAAAAACGTATAGATGAACGATTCGTAAGAGAAATAAGAAGATTAGCTCGCGAAGTACTAAAGACAGGAGTAGAATATAAATTAGACCCAATGAATTCGTATCAAAGATTAATCGTTCATAACACAATTAAGAAATTTGACAATTTAAAATCTAAAAGTTATGGAGAAGAACCGAACAGATATATAATAATTGAAAAGGTAAGTGATATAGATGAATGATATAATTGCTTGTATCTCAACAGCTCCAACTGTTGGCGCTATTTCAATTGTTAGGGTAAGTGGTAATGGATCTATTAATTTAGTTGATAAATTATTTTCTAGAACTTTACTTAATAAAGATTCTCATACAATAACTTATGGTCATATTATGGATAATAATGAAAAAATTGATGAAGTACTTGTAAGTGTTTTTAAAGCTCCAAAAACTTATACTAAAGAAGATATAGTAGAAATCAATTGCCATGGTGGACATGCAACAACAGAGAAAATCTTAGAACTTCTTCTAGATAATGGTGCTAGATTAGCAGAACCCGGTGAATTTACTAAAAGAGCATATTTAAACGGAAGAATTGACTTACTTGAAGCAGAGGCAGTATCTGATTTAATAAGTTCTAAAACAGAGTTAACAAGAAAGATGGCACTTAATGGAGTTGGGGGAAAACTATCTAAAATAATTAGTGAATTAAGAGGGGATATTGCTTTAGTTTTAGCTAATATTGAAGTTAATATAGATTATCCTGAATATATTGATGAAGTAGTTGTAACTAATAAATTGTTAGACGAAAATATTATAAAATTTAAAAAGCAAATTAATAATATACTTACTAAATCAAAAAATAATTTATTGATTAAAAACGGAATTAAAGTTGGTTTGTTTGGTAAACCAAATGTTGGTAAAAGTAGTTTACTTAATAAATTAATTGAAGAAGAAAAAGCAATAGTTACAAATATTGAGGGAACAACTAGGGATGTAGTTGAATCTAGTTTTAAAATAAATGATATTATAATAAATTTATATGATACTGCAGGAATTAGAAAAACAGACGATGTAATCGAACAAATTGGTGTTAAAAAAAGTTTAGAAGTATTAGATATGGTAGATCTTGTAATACTTGTGTTAAATTCAAATCAAGAACTATCGGACTATGATAAAGAGTTGTTGGAACTTACTAAAAATAAGACAAGAATAATATTTATTAATAAAAATGATTTAGATAAAAAAATAGATATCCACAATATCGTGGAAAAAAATATTGTATATGGTAATACATTAACAGAACATGGATTAGATGATTTAAAAGATAAAATATTAGAAGTATTTAATATAGGTAAAATAACTGAAGAAGATTTAACTTATCTATCTAACGCAAGAATAATTAGTATATTAAAAAAATGCAACAACTTAATAAATGAAATTGATAATTCAATTAATAGCAATTTACCAATTGATATGATAGAGATAGACTTAAAAGAAATATGGAATTTACTTGGAGAAATAATTGGTGAAAATTATAGTGAAGAACTTATTGATACAATGTTTAAAAACTTCTGTCTTGGAAAATAATAATTTAATAAATCATTGCACACTACCAACAAAGAAAAATTGTAAAAATA
Organism: uncultured Bacilli bacterium; assembly: GCA_944359595.1. GTDB lineage: Bacteria > Bacillota_I > Bacilli_A > RF39 > UBA660 > CALVSV01. The sequence goes on along the minus strand of CALVSV010000063.1, from coordinate 476 downwards.
AATTGCCATATGATTTTCATTATGATAGAATAAACTTAGCAGGGAGTTGATATAATGGTAAAAGACAGCATTGAATTAAGATTAATAGAAAAAATACTAGAATTAAAGGATGGGGAATATAGTGTAAATACTTCTAAAGGTAATTTTATAGTAAAAAGAAAAACTGATAAAAAAGAAAAGTATTACCATGAAACTACAATAGATAATATTATTATAGAAAGAGAAAATAAAACAATATTTGGTGAATATCAATTAGAAGCAAAATATGAAGATGAGAAACCTCTGTTTGTGTTTTTAGAAAGATTAAATTAAAATACAGAAAATATTAAATTTGAAAGTTATAAAATTATGAGTGATAAAGAAATAATAATATACGATAACAAAAAAAAAAAAAAAAATTATAGAATTGTTAATAATAGAATATATTATGAAGATGAAAACAATGCTAATTCAAATAAATATTATGAAATAGAAAA
>CALVSV010000062.1 GCA_944359595.1 uncultured Bacilli bacterium | reverse complement strand
ACGAGCTAAAAAGCAATTAAAAAAGCTTAATATGTTAAATAATATGGAAAGTAATGGTGCAAGTCGTATGTTATTTTCAGCTGCACTTACATATGTCGCAAGTGTACTTACTGCAATATTAGAAATATTAAGATTAGTATTAATAGCTAATAATAGAGATTAAAAACACTTTTGTGTTTTTTTATTAAAAATTTAATTGGAGGAAATTATATGAAGAGAGTAAGTGGTAGAGCAATTATATTTAATAACAATAAAATATTACTAATGCATAGAATAAAAGATGATTGCAATTATTATACATTTTTTGGGGGCGGTAAAAATATAGATGAGACAATTGAAGAATGTGTTGAAAGAGAAGTCTTAGAAGAAGCAAATATAAAAGTTAAATGTGTAAAATGTGTATACAAATACATTTCTAAAAATAGCGAACAATATTTTTATTTATGTGAATATCTTGATGGAATATTTAAAGAAGGTAATGGAAGTGAATACAATAAAGAAAATAGTAAATATGGAAAATATATTCCTGAAAAAATAAATATCAACGATATTAATGACATCAATTTATTTCCAAAAATTATAAAAGAAAAGCTTGTTGATAATATTAATAAAAATGGATTATTACTATCTAATGTTGTGGAGTGCATAAACGATGAAACAAATGATTATTAGTTTATTAAATCCACTAGAGTTAGCATATATTGGTGATAGTGTATATGAATTGTTTGTGCGTCAATATAATATAAATAAAAATATTAGAAAAGTAAACAATTTACAAAAAGAAACTGTAAAATATGTAAATGCATATTATCAAGCTAAAGCAATCAAATATTTAATCGATAATAAATATTTGACTGACATAGAAATTGAAATATTTAAAACATCAAGGAATTATAAAAATAAATCGAGAGCTAAACACGCCGATATAATTACATATAAACATGCAACTGGATTTGAAGCATTAATTGGCTATTTATATTTAGATAAACAATATGATAGATTAAACAAATTATTAAATATATTAATGGAGGAATGCAAATGTTAGTATATGGGAAAAATATATGTAAAGAAATTTTAAAATTTAATAAGAAAATAAAAAAGGTATACATTTCTAATAATTTTGGAGACAAAAATCTGGAATTAGAATTACAAAAAAGATGTAACAATATACAAAAAATACCAAATTGTAAATTAAATGAGGTTGCAAAAGTATCTCACCAAGGTATAATATTAGATGTTGAGGAATACAAATATAGTTCTTTAGAAGATATAATAAATAATAAAGATGATGCATTTATAGTTATGTTAGATCATATTGAAGATCCACATAATTTAGGAGCTATAATAAGAACTTGTGAATCAGCTGGAGTAGATGGTGTTATTATACCTAAAGACAGAGCAGTAGAAATAAATTCAACAGTAATAAAAACTAGTGTTGGTACTGTATATAGTACAAAAATAGTTAAAGTTACAAATTTAGTAGATACAATAAATAAATTAAAAGAGAATGGATATTGGATAATTGGATCTGTATTGGATGGTGAGGACTATAGAAAAATAGATTATAATATGAAAAAATGTTTAGTTATTGGTAATGAGGGAAAGGGCATTTCTAAATTAATAGCTAAAAATTGTGATATATTGACTACAATACCAATGAAAGGTACGGTTAATAGTTTAAATGCTTCTGTTGCGACAGGTATTTTAATTTATGAAATAATAAAATAAAGGAGCATGATATGAAATATAACTTATATAATAATTATGAATTAATGTATTTAGCACAGCTAGATGATTATGTAGTAAAATTATTATATGAAAATAATATAGCGTTAATAACACATCTTGCTAATGAATTAATAGATGATCCATCTAAGATAGGCGTTGATTTTAATGATATGGTTCAAGAGGGCATGATTGCGTTAAATAAAGCTATTACCACATATGATTCATATTCAACAATTTCTTTTTGCACATATGCTTGGAAATGTATAGAAAACGGACTAAAAACATTTATAAGAAATAATAGAAGCAAAAATAATTCTATATTAAATAATTCTTGTTCACTTTCATCTGCTAGTGAAATACAATGTTTAAGTAAAGAAGTTTTAGATATTATTGAATATGAAGAGTTTAGAACAAATTTTCTTCGAGGATTAAAGGGATTAGAAAAAAGAGTTGTAAAATGCAAATTGATGGGATATAAAAATTATGAAATAACAAAAATGTTAAATATTAGTAAAGTTCAATTGAATAATGCAATAATGAGAATTAAGAAGAAGTTGCAAAAAGCAAATTAAAATTTAAGAATTTATTATATTTTATTGACATTTTACATTTCTTATGATAAGTTATGTGTGTAAACACATGTTAGTGTTTTTTATTTTAGAACTTGAGGTGCAGTTATGGAAAAGATAGGTAAGTTTTTTAAAGGTGTTAAAACGGAATTTAAACATGTTGTATGGCCATCAAAGAAAAACATGATTAAGTATTCAATTGCTACTATATGTTTTATTATATTTTTCTCATTATTTTTCTATTTGCTTGATACAATTATTGCAGTAGTAGTAAAAATATTTGGTTAATAGGAGGATATATAATGGATAAACAATGGTATGTAGTAAATACTTATTCTGGTCATGAAAATAACGTTAAAGAAAAATTAGATATGCGTCTGAAATCTATGCATATGGAACAACACATTTTGAGGGTTGTTGTTCCGGAAGAAAAAATAGTAGAAACAAAAAACGGTGTAACAAAAGAAAAAGTAAAAAAATTATTTCCTGGTTATATACTTATTGAAATGGATATGAGTGATGAAGCGTGGTATATTGTTAGAAACACACCAGGCGTTACAGGTTTTATTGGTTCTAGTGGTAAAGGTGCTAAACCAGTTCCGTTATTACCTAGTGAAGTTGATAAAATATTAAACCGTATGGGAATGAGTAGGATTGAACTTGGTAACGAATTAAAAGAAAATGATAAAGTAAAAATTATTTCTGGAGCATTTGAAAATATGTATGGTGTTGTTGAAAGTATTGATATTAAAGCTCAAAAGTTAACAGTATTAATTGATTTGTTTGGTCAATCTACTCCAGTTGAAGTTGGACTTAACGAAATAGAAAAAGCATAAGAAATATAAACAATTACTATTAATTAAATTAAATGATAGACGAGTGGAAATAGTGTCCATTCGTTTTTTTCAATAATATGCATAAAAATTTTTGTGAATTGTAAGAACAAATGCAACGATAGGTAATTTAACCTAACCAATATCACATTTTTTTTAGAAATAATTTTTTTTGCTATCTATATAGTAAATTAAAAGTGAAAATCTGTCAAGTTTGGCG
>CALVSV010000061.1 GCA_944359595.1 uncultured Bacilli bacterium | reverse complement strand
ACTAAAACAAATACCTTTCGCACGGTCTATTATTCAAAAGAAACTGAGAGAATATTAAATGTTTATAGGCGTGAAGTTTTAAAAGGAGCAGAAAAAGGACCACTTTTTGTGAAATTTCATATGCAGTTTAACGAACCTATGGTGGGTCATGGTATAAATACAGAAATGGTTTATAGTATTTTAAGTCGTCGTGCTAAGAAAGTTTTTGGTGAAGACTTTAGAATGAATCCACATAAGTTTCGTCACACTTTCGCAACTCATTTCGTAATTAATGGCGGTGACCCTTTTTCACTCCGTGATCTTTTGGGACACACTAATATTGAGACAACTAAAATATATGTAGATATGTCACCAAAAGATCTTAAAACTAAACACGACAAACATTCAATATTCACCAATATAGAAAACAATAGACAAGCAGGTAATCATCATGAAAATTAGAAAATTTTCCGTTTATGAAGATTCATCTAATAAACCATATATCTTATTAAAAGGTAAATGGTTACAAAAACTTGGATTTAATTTTCATAATTTTGTCGAAGTAGAAACTTATAAAGATAAAATAGTTATTAGAAAAGTAAAAGACCTGAAGAAATAATCTTCAAGTCTTTTTATTTTTATATCCTGCTTGTCTAATCGAACACCCAATAGAGGTTTTGGATTTTATTATACCATTTAACTAATCCACTAGTACTCGACTAAGTCTTATAAAATATACAAAATTAGTTGTTTCTACATAATGGTCTCCAAAGGATTTGGAGATTTGACCAAATCCACTATAGACCTACCAATAAATTTCAGTACGTTTTATAATTATATAATAACAGTCTCATATATATAAATTACACTTTCAGTATAAAGTAAATTAGATGTTTACGCAAGTAGAAATGGGACATTTCTACTTCTTTTTTTGAGTTGGAGCGCGACAAGTCAAAAATCGCGTGCTTCGCCCGAAAGCGGTAGTTTTAAAATAGTCGTTTCTTTTTAAAAAGTATTGATAAATAGTAATTAAAATCAAAAGTCAGAATTTCAATAGGTGTGGGGAAAGCTGTTCTTTTATTTTATAATCTTATGACCGAAGCATCTTGTTTGTACCTTCTCTCCTAGTATGTGAAAAAAACAAAAAACTCATAATCTTTTGACTATGAGTTATCATTTTTTATTCATCTACTTTTATTATCTCTATATAGAAGATGTATTCTCTTTTCTTGCCATAATTATTTTCTATTTCTATTTTAACTTTCTTTTTTCCTAGTGTTGTAGTATCTATACTTTCTTCTTTAGAAATTACTTTTCCATATTTCACATCTTCTATATAAGAAATGTTAGTTACACTTTCATTTTGCTCAGCAGTTAAATTATCTTTTAACTCTACAATTGGTAATGTATGGAATGGGTCAAATATTCGTAACATGAAATATGATGCTATTAATAAAAAGATTAATATCAAGATTATAATTAATTTCTTTTGTTTCATTTATAATAACCTACCTTGCATTATATATTTTAATTAGTGTATGAGTATTCAAATTCATTTATTTCTAATTGTTTATTTACTTTATCAAGCATCATTACATAAATCTTATATTTTCCTGTTTCTTTTGGCATTGTGTTGTATTCGTTTGTAGTTTTATTATATATAGAAAAATATCTATAGTCAGCTATAGGCATCATTGCAGGTATAAAAACTTTTAATTCAGATTTCAATTCATTCCCAGACAACCAATTTTGACTATTTTTTATTTGTTCTTCTAATTCACTTATATCATTGTCTTCATAATTAGATTGATATATAGTTACAGTACCAAAGTCTTCTTCATAATCCACATCATAAGAAATTAATTTACCATCTTTGGGTAATTCAATATTTAGTATATTACTATATTGGTATATTTCTTTATAATCAACTTCAAAACTAGGAAGTAAACTAAAACTGCCATAAATTAGTAATAAAAATGCCATAATAAATCCTGCAATAATATTCTTGGTACATTTTATTCCTTCTTTTTTATACTTGAACCCTAAAACAATTGATAATAATGGAATTGGTAGCCATAACCAAAACACCCATGTATTTTGTGCAAAATCAGCAGTAGGCTTTCCTTCTGTTATAAGTGCTGAAGTTACTAATCCACCATATAAACTTAGTAATGTTGCAATAAATAAAATGATCATTAGACTTTTTATTAATTTTGTATTTTTACTTTTTTTAGTTTTCTTTGTTTTATTTGATTCTTTTTCTTTTATTTTATTATTGTAATTATTCTGAGTTTTTTCTCTTATAAAGTCAATTGTTTTAGAATCACACTTACTTTTTTGAATAATAAATGTCATATTGTCGTATTGTAAGTAAAAATTTGTAGTAGTTTCTATTGTTTTTTTTATTTTTGAATATTCTATTTTTCTAGTTATATGTTCACTACTTCTTATAAAGTAATTATCATAAAACTCATTAATGTATTTTGAATCTATTGGTGATTTTTTCTGTTCATTTTCGTACAAACTCTTAACATACTCTTTTAATTTTATTTTTAATGTAATCGCAAGAGTCAATTCACATATGCAAAAATATTCTATCCACCATAATAATGTTTTTCCATATAATAAATTAGCTATGGTTGCTATAATTATTGCAATTATTGACATTCCAAATAGTAAGTTAATGTATATTGATGGAATATGTTCCGATGCTTCTTGTAGGTCTTCTAATGTGAGTGTGCTTTCACATTTACATATTATTTTATCTTCTCTTTTTTCCAAGGATTTATTAAATATTTCTTTTATAATAGCATATCCAATTATTCTTTCACCTTCTTGAATATCAATTTTTTTGTCTATCCACAATGAATGCGGATAACTTTCTGGTGATAGAAAGGTTATAGTCCCTTCAGCATTTTCTCCTGGTTTAACTTTTTCCTGTTCGTATTCATGTATACCATCTGCTAATTTATTTTCCTCTATTTTATGTTGAGGTCTATATCCACTGCTTGCATATCCTCTTCTTGCATATATTTTTTCATCTTCTTGAATTTCATCTTTTCCATATAAATGAAATGTGACTTTAATATCTGGCTTTCTTTCCATGATTATCTCTCCTTTAATTAAACTCCATAATGTATAATGTACCAGTTATTTTCTATTGCTTCTTCGGTTAACTTAATAAGTTCATTCATTACTTTGTTATTTTCGTTATAACTTTTAATTATCTTTAAAAATTGATCTAAACTTTTTGGAGGAATTATTGTAATTCCCAAAAGATTTAAATCATTTCTTTTATACTTTTTTCGATAATAATTAAAGTATGTTTCTACATTAATAAATGAAATACCCTCAATGATGTCGTCATCTATTTTTACTCGATAGTATTTTCTTTCGTTAAAATATTTATTACTAATAAAATTGGTAAAGTAATTTGGTTTCCTTTTATATAATATGAAATCATGATTCGGCATAAGTGTACCTCCTATTAACTTGTAAATACTTTAGCAATAACTACAATAAGCAATAATCCCAAAATAACCACCCACTTAATGAGAAGATCTTTTTTATGTTGTTTGATAAAATAATTTGGTTCTTTTTCTAAATAATATTTTATCGATTGATATAGTTCTTCATTAGTTTTATCATGACTATGCGCTATACTTCTTCCTTTGTAAAAGTAAATTACACCATCTTTGTATACTTTAATTTCTTTTTCATTATTGCTTATGATTATTTCTTCATTATTATTTAGCTTTATATCTATGTTCTTATATTGTTTTATTAATTTTTCATAAATTTCATTCATCATGTGTCACCTAATATTATTATATAATAAATTCACACAAAACAAAAGATTAGAGTCTGCTCTCTAATCTTCTTTTTTAAGTTCCTACTTAATGGCTGGAATCACCGCTTTTTTAACTACCATTTATGGCTGGTTTTACCGCTTTTTTATGTTCCTCTTAATAGTGGGAATCACTAGCTTTTAATATTATTAAACAACATTATCTTTATTAATATCTTCTATTATTTCATAAACATTGGTATGCGGGTTGGCTTCTACACTATTTTTTTTTTTTTTTTTTTCTAATTGATATTTTTCTAATTTTTTTGCATTTGCTATTGCTGTATTAACATATGTTTTAATTTCCGGATATATATTATAGTTCTTTTCGTACTTATCATTATGTTTTCTTAATTTGCTTATTACAGAATCATTATCTAAATACCCTGTTGTATATTCATAATGAAGCAATAGCCACACTTCAAAACAAGGACAAGATGTAACAATTTTGATATTATACTTTGAGGCTAGATTAATTGCTTCAATAATCTGTTTTTCTTTTTGCATTTTAGTATCCGTATCAAATATGCAAAAAGCTCTATCATCTGCATCCAAATCTAGACCTAACTCATTTTTCTTTTGAATAGTCTGCTTAACCAAGTTTACAGGATCTGTTTCATTTCCTGGTACAATTTGTATTACAAAATCGTTTTCTCTATTGCAAAAATTATTAAAATAAATCTTTTCCGTTTTATTTTTCCCTTCATATGATACTAATATTACCCTTTTGGATTTTCGGCTATAATTTCCTCTTTTTCTATCTGTATTCAATTATTACTCCCCATATGGATTAAGGTCGTTTGTTATAAAAGGAATCGCACCATATCGTCCTAACAAATATCCTTTTTCTATATTTTCTGTTTTTCTAACTGAAAAATCATCTAGTGGATAAATTGATGTTGATTCATCCTTATAATTTTTTTCAGCAAACCAGATTTGATCTCTTCTCAATATATCTAGATTCAATAAATTAGTATCATGCGTATTAAAAATCAACTGTGCACCATTGGTATTAATTGTAGGGTCATTAAATATTTCTACTATGTATTTTACTATAAACGGATGTAAGCTTTTATCAAATTCATCGACAATTAAAACTTTCTTATTTTCTATTACATCTTTCAATACCGGAATAAATGTAAATACCACTTGTGTTCCTAATGACTCTTCTGTAATATCAAGCTCAAACTCTTTATTATTTATAATATGTTTTGTATTAACTTTATACATTGGTGTTCCCACAGGAAATATAGATTTTGCAAAATCTGGTAAACTATTAAAAATGTCTTCTTTCAACTTTCCTTCAATAACTCGATAGCCCTTTATATTTATATCTGCTTTTCTAAGAAAATTTAATGCAAATTTTTCAAGATTATTGTCCTTGTCGTTATAGTATTGATTATAAGAATAATCATGTAACTGATCATTAGATAAAACAACGCCAATTTTTTCTGTTATAAAATTGTAGGCATCTTTTGTCTTTTCATAATTCCAGCTAGTAGCTGTAGCAATAAAAAACTTATTGTCAGAATTTTTGCTCTTAATATCATTTAATATTTTTTCATCACTACGATTAAAATCATATTTAGATACTTTTTCTCTAGAAAATATTTTTACTGGTCTTCCATTTGGATAATACGTCAAGTATTCTTCATAAATTTTTTTACAATCAGCTTTAAATCCATATAAGTACCTAGTATCATTAACTATAAACTTTATTTCAAATTCACTTGGTTGTTTTGCCGTTTGTTCATCTAACTTAAACGGTACAATTGGTAACAAATAATTTGGATCTACATAATTTGAATTTTTTATCATACTACTTACTGTTGCTAGTACTTTAAATAAATTTGTTTTTCCTGATGCGTTTGCTCCATAAATTGCCGTCATCTTTAATATGTCATCATTTCCAACACTAACATAGTTATCATTCAACGACTTATCTGATGAAGCTAACATGGTAAATGTATTTTTATCTTTAAAGGATAAGAAATTGGTAACACTAAATTCTATAAGCATAAGCACACCTCCTATCTATATTATATTCAAAATTATGAAAAAAACAATATATTTTTGCATTTATTTTTACTTTTTTGTTATTTTTTTGCAAATTTATGTTTTTAATTGTTGATTTTTGTAATTTAAGTGTTATAATGTACTTATGAGGACAAAAAAAGAAACTTTTGCAGAAGTTTCTCCTCATGTGTAAGGCTACACAACTTTAAAAAATGGAATTACATCCACTTATATTGTATCATCTTTTTTCTATTAATCAAGGAGATTTTACTATTGTGGATGTAATCTAAATGTAAAATCATTGATTTAAGAAAGGAGTTGATTTGATGGCTAATATAAAAGCAATTCATCAAACAAAGTCAGGAAAAAATGACATGTTCATGAATACAGGAAATCATCATAAGATGACACTTAACCAATTTATAGCAAAGATTGAAAGTGGTACATCTAAATACAGTAACGACTACTATATAAAACATGATAGCAGTGGTAAAACACCGGTTTCTAAACCAGATAGATTTAAATCTAATAATTTAGAATAATTGAATATGCAGCCTTACACTTATTATTTAAATAAGGAGGACATATGGAAATAAAATATAAATCCAAAATTAATGGCGAATTTTACGGATGGGCTGGAGATACTATTTTTCAATTGATGAATGGAACATTGTGGAAGCAGTACAAGTATGAATATAGATATACTTACATGTATTGTCCAAATGCAAAAATATGGAAAGATGGTAGTAAATATTATTTGGACGTTGATGGCATGAATAAGATGTTGCAAGTAGTGAAAATATAAACATGTCGTTACATTAATTAAAATAAAAGAATCGCTTTCCCCACACCCCCTTGCGATTCTTTTGTTTTGATTTTAATTACGATTTATATACTTTTAGTAAAAATTAACGACTATTTTAGAAACTACACTTACCGGCGAAGCACGCGATTTTTGACTTGTCGCGCTCCAACTCAAAAAAAGAAGTAGAAATGTCCCATTTCTACTTGCG
>CALVSV010000060.1 GCA_944359595.1 uncultured Bacilli bacterium | reverse complement strand
CAAAATAAAGAAAGTGAAAAAAAATTACCTGAAATTAACAGGTTAGTTAGTACTCCTAAGGGAGAAGGTGAAGTTGTTGCATTAAAAGTGATAGAAGAAAAATATGATGTAGAATTAAAAAACGGTGAAATAATTGAAATGGGTTTAGAAGACAATGGAAGTAATTCATAATTTATTAAATTATAAAAATTTAAAAATATTTCAAAACTCTGAATGGTTTAATTTTTCACTTGATTCTGTATTGGTCGCACATTTTGTAAATATTAGTAAAAGTAAAATAATATTAGATTTTTGCACTGGTAATGCCCCAATACCCATGATGTTATATAATAAAACTGATGCTAAAATAATAGGTATAGAATTGCAAAAAGAAATATGTGATTTAGCTTTAAAATCAATTAATATAAATAAAATGAATGATAGAATATCAATTATTAATAAAGATATTAGAACATTGAATAAAGTTTTTGAAAATGAATCTATTGATACAATTATATGTAATCCGCCGTTTTTTAAATATAAGGCTGATTCAAGAATAAATGCAAACGAAATAAAAACAATTGCTAGACACGAAATATATATGAATTTAGAGGATATATTTATACAAGCTAGAACATTACTAAAAAATGGTGGTAATATAGCTATAGTGCATAGAACTGAAAGATTAGCAGATATAATAACATATATGCGAAAAAATTGTATTGAACCAAAAAAATTGCGTTTTGTTTTTCCAAAAGAAAAAACGCAAAGCAATATAGTATTAATTGAAGGTATTAAAAATGCGAATAGTGGTATTAAAGTTTTACCACCATTGTATGCTCATAATATAGATGGTAGTTATACACTGGAAGTTAAAAAAATGTTTGAATAGGTGATATTATGATTCAAAAAAGTTATGATAAGACTCCTACGTTATATGTTATTCCAACGCCAATAGGGAATATGGGTGATATGACGTTTAGAGCTGTTGAAGTATTAAATAGTGTTGAGGTTATTTTTTGCGAGGATACTAGAGTAACAGCGCAGTTGTTAAATCATTATAATATTAAAAAGAAATTAATTTCTAATCATAAATATAATGAAAACGAAATAAAAGAAAAATTATTAGAAGAATTAAATGATGGACATGATATAGCGTTAGTTAGTGATAGAGGTATGCCAGGTGTTAGTGACCCGGGTTATATCGGAATAAAATACATAATTGAAAATAATTTTAATGTTGTTGCTTTACCAGGTGCATCTGCATTTTTACCAGCACTAATAATGTCTGGTATTTGTCCACAACCGTTTTTATTTTATGGATTTTTAAATAGTAAAAATAGTAAAAGAAAAGAGGAATTAAACGGAATTAAAGCAAAAAATGTAACTGCGATAATATATGAAGCACCACACAGATTAAAACAAACTTTATTAGATATTTATGAAGTATATGGTGATATATATATATCTATTTCAAGAGAAATATCTAAAATACATGAAGAAGTAATTAGAGATAATATTAGTTCTATAATTGAATATTCGTCTTCACTAAAAGGAGAATTTGTAATTATATTACCAAAACAAGAAGAAGTAAAAGAAGAATTTAATAGTGTGGATATTAAGGATCAAGTTAATCAATATATAAATAGTGGTTTAAGTAAAAGTGATGCGATAAAATATGTTGCGCACTTAAGAGGTGTTTCAAAAAATATAATATATAACGAATTTCATAAGGAGTGATAATATGAAGATAGTATTAGGAATAGGAAATCCTGGTTTTCAATATCAATATACAAAACATAATATTGGTTTTGATGCAATAGACTGCGTTGTAGAAAAACTAAAATTATTTCCAAAAACAAAATTTAATGCTGTATACTATGAATATACAACTGATAAAGGAGAAAAAGTTTTGTTTATAAAGCCACAAAATTTTGTTAATTTAAGTGGTGAAGTATTAATAAAATTTGTTAAATATTATAAGGTGGATATTCATGATATTCTAATTATTTCTGATGATTTAGATCATGATGTTGGAGTTATAAAATTAAAAGCAAAAGGTAGTAGTGGTGGACATAACGGACTTAAAAGCATCGAACACGTACTAAATTCTAAAGAATACAAAAGAATAAAGGTAGGAATATCAAATGATAAATCAATGGATACTGCTAGTTATGTATTATCTAGGTTTTCACAAGAAGATAGGGAAATAATAAATAATTCATTAAATTTAGTTAAAAATATTATAATGGAATGGATTAATGGTATTACTTTTTGCAGATTACAAGATAAGTATAATAAAAGTTGTTAGCGAGGGATATTTATGTTTGATAAATTAATAAATATAAATTATGAATCTGGAAAAATTGGTGTTGAAGGACTAGTCGAAGGGCTAGAGCCAATTTTTTTATTGGATCTTTATAAAAAAACAAATAGACCCTTACTTGTATTAACAAATACACTTTATGAGGCAAATAAAATATACGATAGTCTATATAATTATACAGAAGATGTATTATTATTTCCAATGGATGATTTTATTACAACAAAGATAGCTACAGTATCTCCTGAATTAAAAACTATTAGGTTATCAACAGAACAAACTTTGCTTGAAAATAATAATAAAATAGTTGTTACACATTTAATGGGATATTTAAAATTTTTAGATTCTAAAGAAAAAACTAAAAATAGAATATTTAAATTAAAAAAAGGAAATATATACAATAGGGAAGACCTTATTAATTCTTTATATGAATTAGGGTATGCAAATGAAACAATAGTAACTCAAACTGGTGAATTTGCACTTAGGGGATATATTATAGATATATTTCCAATTAATGAAGAAAATCCAATAAGGCTTGAATTTTTTGATGACGAATTAGATAATATTAGATATTTTGATTGTAATTCACAAAGATCTATTAATGAAATTGAAAATATTAATATTAATTCAATTAAGGAAAAAGATAATAATGATGGAGAGAGTATTAAATCTTATTTGGATAATCCAATATTAATCTATTATGATTATAATCAAATTAAATCAGGTTATGAACAATTATTAGCTCAAATATTTGAATACAATACTAATAATAATTGTTCTGATAAACATATTAATGATTTTTATAGTTTGTCAGAAAAAGATGAAATATACATTATGAAAACAGCTAATATTATTCCAGGTATTAATTTAAAAATTAATAAAATACATTCAGAAAACGCAAAAATATATAATGGTAAAAACAAGCTTATATTAGATGATATAAAAATGTATTTAGAATCTAATAAAACAATTGTTGTATGTTTGGATTCAAAAAAGCAAATAGATAATTTTAAAAAGTATATATATGAAGAATCTGTTATTACTGATGAAAATAAGATATTTGATAAATATGTAAATCTAATAAATAAAAATATAATTAAAGGTTTTTGTTATGATAAATATATTGTTATATCATCAAATGATTTATATGGTACACAAGAAAATAAACATAATTTTAAAAACAAATATAAATATGGTACTAGAATAAAAGATATTAATAAATTAAATATAGGAGATTATGTTGTTCATAATGCACATGGTATAGGTATTTATGCTGGACTTGAAACAATAAATAATAGGGGAGTTATAAAAGATTATTTAAAAATATTATATAAAGATAATGATGCTTTATATATTCCGGTTGATAAAATAGATTTGATTAGCAAATATTCATCAAATGAAGGAGCTAAACCAAAAATAAATAAATTGGGTGGTACAGAATGGGAAAAGAAAAAAAATAGTATAAGAAAAAAAGTAAAAGATATTGCTCAAGATCTATTAAAATTATATGCAAAAAGGGAATCTGAAAAAGGATTTGCTTTCTCAAAAGATAGTGAAGAACAAATTATGTTTGAACAAGAATTTCCATATACACCAACAAACGATCAATTGATAGCTACAAAACAAATAAAAGAAGATATGGAAGCAAGTCATCCTATGGATAGATTGTTATGTGGAGACGTTGGATTTGGCAAAACAGAAGTCGCTTTTCGAGCAATATTTAAAGCTATTATGGATGGAAAACAAGTGGCGTATTTATGCCCTACAACTATTCTTTCCTCACAACACTATAAAAACGCATTAGAAAGATTTAAGTCGTTTCCAGTTAATATTGCGCTACTAAATAGATTTGTAAGTAGAAAAGAGCAAATAAAAATAATAGAAGGTATTAAAAACGGAACTATTGATTTTGTTATTGGAACACATAGACTATTAGGAAAAGATATAAATTTTAAAGATTTAGGCTTGCTTGTAGTAGATGAAGAACAACGTTTTGGTGTAACACATAAAGAAAAAATAAAGGCAATGAAAAGTAACGTTGATGTATTAACTTTATCTGCAACACCAATCCCAAGAACTTTACAAATGTCTATTGTTGGTATTAGAAATTTATCGTTAATTGAAACAGCGCCAATAAATAGATATCCAGTACAAACTTATGTTGTAGAAGAAGATAATAAAATAATAGTTGATGCAATATACAAAGAATTATCTAGAGGTGGACAAATATTTTTATTGTATAATCATGTTGATGACATCATAAATAAATATTATGAAATTTCGCAACTTGTTAAAGAAGCAAAAATAACATATGCACATGGTAGAATGCAAAAAACAGAACTAGAAGATAGAATGCAAGATTTTATAGATAAAAAATATGATATTTTAATATGTACTACAATAATTGAAACAGGAATTGATATTCCAAACGTTAATACTCTAATTATTATTGACGCAGATAGATTTGGACTTGCACAATTGTATCAAATAAGAGGTAGAGTAGGTAGAAGTGATAAAATAGGATATGCTTATTTAATGTATAAAAAAGATAAAATAATTAATGAAATAGCGACAAAAAGATTAAATGTTATTAAAGATTTTACAGAGCTAGGTAGCGGATTTTCTATAGCCATGAGAGATTTATCAATAAGAGGTGCTGGAGACATATTAGGAAGCGAACAAGCAGGATTTATTGATACGGTCGGTATAGAATTATATACAAAAATGCTTAATGAAGAAATAGCTAAATTAAAGGGTGAAAAAGTAGAAGAAGAAAATACTAATGATAAATCACTTATTGATGTAAGTACTTATATAAGTGATGACTATGTAAGTGATGCAAGTTTAAAAATTGAAATACACAACAAAATAAATGAAATTGATTCATATGATAAACTTATTAAGACACGTGCAGAAATAGAAGACAGATTTGGTAAAATTAACGATGATATGCTTATATATATGTATGAAGAATGGCTTGAAAAAATATCTAATAGTATTGGTGTTGAAAGATATATACAATCTAAAAATAGTGTAACATGCATTTTAAGTACCGAAACATCTAATAATATTAATGGCGAAAAATTATTTTATTTAGCTAATGATATAAGTAGAATGTTTAGATTCTCTTACAAAGATAATAAAATATATATTATTTTAGATACAATAAAATTAGAAAAAAATTGGATATTTTATATGATCGAATTACTTAATCAATTTAATAAATTTAAAAAAGTTTAAATTTATTAAATTTTTTTTTATATTTTTTGCGTATATATATATGACGAACAACAATTGTTTTTCAAAAAAACATGAACTTTAGTTGCGAATTAACGAACATAGTTACGTCATATTTAAAAAACTTAAAAGAAATGATATCAAAAAATGCTAAAATTATATTGTCATTAAGAAGCAAAAACATGATATTTTGTGAGAATTATAATATTAAATTACAAGATATTAAAAATATATTATTAGATCTTAATATAAATGATTTTTGTAATATATTAAAAAATAAAAGTATTAATTGTAATGAAATATTATATTTATTTACTAAAGTTGTAAAAATAGGAAACATGAGAAAAAAAATACAACTATATATCAAAATTAATAAATTAAGCGATAAAAATGTAATTATTGTTGTATCATTTCATAAGGTTGAACACAAATTAAAAACAAAATTTAGGAAGGAGTACACATGAACGATAATAAATGTTATAAATGTAATAATAATTATAAGATTATAATTAGAAATACTAAAAGAATATATAATAATTTAATAGTAATATATGATAAAAAATATTGTATATGTAATAATTGTAATATAGAATTCTTTGATGAATCAGTAATAGATTATAATGTTGATTCGTTTAATAATGCATATAATAATATATTTATTAATATTACTAAAAAAGAAATATATAATATTATTAAATTATATAATATTAATTATAATATATTATTAAAGTTATTAAATACTAATAATATATTAATATCTAAATTAATAGATAATAATAATGTTGATAAATGTTTAACTAATAAATTACAGTGTATGCTTAATTCCCCATTTTTTACTGAAATATTATTAATTAATGAAAACAAGTTAAATGGGTATGAAAAAAAGATAATGTTTAATAGTATTAATCGATTAAAATTGGAATATAATGATTCAAAAATATATGTTATAACAAATTATATTATTGATAAAGTTAATAACTTAACTACTTTATCATTACAAAAATTATTATATTTTATTAATGGCTTTTCAACTATATTTAATGATAATAATATATTTAGTGATAATTGTTATGCTTGGGAAAATGGACCTGTATATAAAACTATATATAATTGTTATAGTTCCTATAAATATCCAGTTAAATCTAATAAGTTGTTTAATTATAATACTATATTGACTAATTTAGAAATAAATATAATTGATAAAGTTATTGAATATTATTCAATATATGATGATGATACTTTAGTTGAAATGACCCATATTACTGAACCATGGAATAATGCTTATAATAACAATAGTAGTAATATAAATATAAATGATATTAAAAAATATTTTATTTTATGTAAACAAAAATATAAAATTGACAAAATAGATGATATTAAAATTTTAGCTTATAGTTTTTTAAATATAATTAATAATAATAATTAGAATAAATATATAATTAATATTTATATATTTATATATTGTTGTTTGTCAAAGTCCATGTGAAATTTAGCGTACGTTCTTTTGGAATTATGGCAAAAATTACCAGTGAAAAAATCACAAAAATAGGGTTATACTATAATCAAGGACGATATATTAAAAAGTTTATATATATATGTATAAATATTTAATATGGATGCACAATATTTTATAGAAGGTGAGGTTATTTTTGTGAAAGCTACTGGTGTTATAAGAAAAATAGATGATCTGGGTAGAATAGTAATACCTAAAGAGATCAGAAATAATTTAAAGATTAGAAATGGTGAATCTATTGAAATATTTATTGATAATTTAGATCAAATAATATTAAAAAAATATTCTTTAGATGATGATTATAAAGTTATGTTAGCAAGTTATATTAGTACAATATATGATGCATCTAATCATAATGTATTTATTACTGATAAACATAAAATATTAAGTACAAATAATGAGATAAAAAAAGATTACGAAAATTATGAAATAAGTAATGACTTAATAAAATATATTGATAATATTAAATCTACAATGTCAGTACAAAAAAAGAATATACAAATAAAAAATAATAATAATATAAATTGTTTTTATATTATTAAGCCTATAATTGCCTCAGGAGAATGTATGGGACTTATTGTTATGTTTGATGAATTTGAAGAATTGAGCGCTACTGATGAATTACTTACTAACATAGCTAGTAAATTTTTAGGAAAATATCTTGAAAGTTAATACATATTTATGTTAAAATAAATATGTATTTTTTATTTATTTGCGTTGAAGAAATGAGTATATTACAAATATTTATTATAGAGAGTCTATGTTGGTGAAATTAGACATAAATATGTAATAGAATATGGTTTTGGAGCAAATCGTTGATATGCGTTAAATAAATGAGTGTATAATAATAATTATTATAAATTAAGGTGGTACCGCGATAATTCGTCCTTATATATGGATGGATTATTTTTATTATTTTACATAAAATATAGAAAGAGGGATAATTTATGAACAAAAAATTTTATATTACTACAGCTATTTTCTACGCGACTGGAAAGCCACATATAGGTAATACTTATGAAGCTGTATTAGCTGATGCGATCGCAAGATATAAAAGACTTGTTGGCTATGATGTATATTTTCAAACTGGAACTGATGAACACGGGTTAAAAATATTAGAAAAAGCACAAGAAAAAGGGATAACACCACAAGAATATGTTGATGGTATATCTGCAGAAATTAAAAACATATTGGATATAATGAATGTTAGCTATAATAAATTTGTTAGAACTACTGATGAAACACATAAAGAAAAAGTAGCTAAAATATTTGAAAAATTATATAATAAAGGTGATATTTATAAAGATATATATGAAGGGTGGTATTGTATTCCATGTGAATCATTTTTTACTGATTCTGAATTAGTAGATGGTAAATGTCCTGATTGTGGTAGAGAAGTACATAGAGAAAAAGAGGAAACTTATTTTTTTAAATTGTCTAAATATCAAGAAAAATTAAAAAAATATATTGAGGAACACCCTGAGTTTATTCAACCAGAATCTAGAAAAAACGAAATGTTACAAAATTTTTTAAACGTTGGACTAAAAGATTTATGTATTTCACGTACAACTTTTGATTGGGGGGTTAAAGTTCCTATTGATAATAAACATGTTATTTATGTATGGCTTGATGCTCTTACTAACTATATTACGTTTTTAGGATATAACCCAGATGGTAATAGTACAGATGAATTTAATAAGTATTGGCCATGTGATCTTCACTTAATTGGGAAAGATATTTTAAGATTTCATACGATTTATTGGCCTATTATATTGATGTCTCTTGATTTAGAATTACCAAAAAAAGTGTTTGGACATCCTTGGCTATTGATGAATGATGATAAAATGAGTAAATCTAAAGGAAATGTAATGTATGCAGATGAACTTGTAAAAATATTCGGCGTTGATTCAATAAGATATTATTTATTACACGAAATACCTTTTTCTCATGATGGTAATATTACATATGATTTAATTATAGATAAAATTAATACTGATATAGTTAACACTTTATGTAATTTAGTAAATAGAACTATTAGTATGGTAAATAAATATTTTGATGGTATAATTACTAATCCAAATTGTGTAGAAAATATTGATAATGAATTAAAAGATTATATAAAAGATATTATAAAAAGTGTTGATGAAGATATTGATAATATTAAAGTTTCAGCCGCACTAGATAAAATATTTGATATTTTTAGACGTTTAAATAAATATATAGATGAAACTATGCCTTGGGTTTTAGCTAAAGATGATAGTAAACGTGATAGATTATCTACAGTTTTATATAATATATTAGAATCAATTAGAATAGGTAATGTTCTATTAAGTGCATTTTTACCACAAATTTCAGAAGATATATTTGAACAATTAAATACTAACGAAAGAAGTTATGATACTATTAACAATTTTGATGGTATGTTAAAAACAGAACGTGTAAATAAAGCAAAACCAATAATGAATAGAATAGATAAAGATGAATTATTAAATAGTATCAAAAGTAATATATGATTGATACACATTGTCATTTAGAAAGTATAGATTATGATAATATCGATGAAATAATAGATAAATGCACTAAAAATAATATAAATAGATTAATAGTTAGTGGACATGATGTAAATAGTTGTAAAGAAGTAATTGATTTAATTAATAAATATGATATTGTTTATGGTACTGTTGGATATTTACCAGATACAATTGATAGTATTAGTAAAAATGATATAGATTATCTTGAACAAATTATTAAAAATAATAAGAAAATAATCGGTATCGGTGAAATCGGATTGGATTATCACTATGATAATGATAATAAAGATAAACAAAAAAAGTTATTTACTATTCAATTAATGCTCGCTAAAAAATATAATTTACCTGTAGTAATTCATTCTAGAGATTCAATTAATGATACATACAATATATTAAAAGAAAATAATGTAAAAAGGGGTACTATGCATTG